>NZ_LZJM01000011.1:0-33209 GCF_001667665.1 Mycobacterium sp. E342 | reverse complement strand
CGACCTGCTCGACGGCCTGCTGTCGGGCGTGCCCTGGCGGGAGGAGCGCCGCCAGATGTACGACCGGGTGGTCGACGTGCCGCGGCTGGTGAGCTTTCACGACCTGACCGTCGAGGACCCGCCACACCCGCTGCTGGCCAGGCTCCGGCGCCGGCTCAACGACATCTACGCGGGCGAGCTCGGCGAGCCGTTCACCACGGTCGGGTTGTGCTGCTACCGCGACGGCTCGGACAGTGTCGCCTGGCACGGCGACACCATCGGCCGCAGCAGCTCCGAGGACACCATGGTGGCGATCGTCAGCCTGGGCGCCACCCGCACCTTCGCCATGCGGCGGCGCGCACGTCCTTCTAAGGGCCCGTCGTTGCGGCTGCCGCAGGCGCACGGGGACCTGCTGGTGATGGGCGGCTCGTGCCAGCGCACCTGGGAGCACGCCGTGCCCAAGACGACCGCACCGGTGGGACCGCGCGTCAGCATCCAGTTCCGGCCGCGCGGCGTGCGGTAGGCCCGGCCCCACTCGCTAGCCGCGGACCGACTTCACCGCGCTCACGAGCAAGTCGCGGGCGCGTTGCGTATCGACCGGCGCGACCGGCTGCCCGGGGACCACCAGCGGATTGGCGGTGACGATCACCTGGTAGTCACCGAATTGGGCCGAATAGTCGTAGAGCTCGCCCGTGCGGGGCCCGCCCGGGGCCAGCGCCTGCAGGACGCGGTGCACCCCAAGCGTGCGGGCCCCGTCGATGTGCGGCGCGTCGACCACCTCAAGGCCGCCACGCAATTGCGGTCCGGTGAACGCCACCTTGGCGCACTCCTTGCCGGGGTCGTTGAACGGCAAGGCTTTTGAGGTTTCCACGGCGATGACGACGAATCGGTTGCCCTTGCCCTCGGCGGACACGGCGGCCATGTTGCCCTGCAGGTCCGGGGGCATCTCCGGCCCCGTCGCCGCTTTGGCGCAGTTGGCCGGGTCGAACGTGAGGCCCTCCGGGAGCTTGCGGCCGGAGAGCACCTTGGGATCGATCCCCCGTTCCCCGATGTCGGTGACCTTGAAATCCGGGCCGAAGCTCGACTTCACGTCGGCGACCTTCTTGATGTCGGCTTTCGCCGAGGTCGCGTCCCCCGATGAGCATCCGGCGAGCACCCCCACCGCCGCGACCGCGACCGCCACTTTGAACACCGTGGCTAATCTACCGAAGGCCGGCGCGTCAGCTGCGCAACGTGGACACCGTTTTGACGAGCAGATCGGCGGCGAATTGCGGCGGCAGCGCTGGGACCACCGAACCCGGATCGGTGGTCAGCGTGGTGAACGCGTAGAAGTTGCCCAGGTAGGCGATGAAAGTGTATGTGCGCGAATCAATCTCGGTACCCGACTCGACGGACGACTTGACGTCGGCCACCATGCCGAGGGTTTGGGCGCCGTCGATGCGGGGAGCGTCGGTGAGGTGCACGCTCGCCGTGCTGTGTCCGGCGGTCATGGTCCACCGGCCACACGCGGCGACCACGTCGTCGGGCCGGGCCCCCGGCGCCGGCAAAGCCACCACCACCGCGTCGACGATGCCGCCGCTGCCCGAGGCGGAAACGCCCTGCGCCGCCTGGTCACGTCCGTGGCCGGGGTCGGCCAGCACCCCGCATTGCGGCGGCCGTACCTTGGTGTCCCAAGCATCGGGTCCCAGGCTCCAGATCACTTGCGGGGACGCCCCGCTGGGGATGGCCGTGGTCGCCTCGTACCCGGGGGGCAGCTCCCGGACCACCCGCTTGATGTTGGCCGGGTTGACCGCCGTCGGCGGCGGCGCCTTCGTGGACGTCGGCGACGGGGCGGGCGCCGGTGCGTGGGCGCACGCGGCCACCAGCAACGCCACCGCGGGCGTGGTCACCGCGCCAAACCGGAACGGCCGCATGCTCGTTGATAGCACACGGGGCGCCCTCAGCCGACCACCTCGATCATCTGCCGGGCGACGTGCTCGATCTGTGCGGCCACGTCGCGCCGAAAGCCGTGGTCGCGCCGGCGCGGGACGTCGATGACGGTGGTGATGACGCCGACATCCTCGCGCCGCCAGATCGCGCCGTGGTGGTCCATGATCGTGCGCATCGGCAGGTTGTCGGAAAGCATTCGGGCCGAGAATCTTTCGACGCCGGCGACCCGGGCGGCAATGGACAGGGCGTTGATCAGGAAGGTGCCGATCCCGCGGCCCTGGTAGGCGTCGGCGACGGTGAACGCGATCTCGGCGACGCTGCGATCGCCGTCGTCGCGCACGTAGCGCGCGTCGGCCACCGGGTCCCCTCCGTCGATCACCACCCAGACGAAGTGGTCGACGTAGTCGACCTCCGAGAGGTAGTGCATCAGCGCCGGGGTGGGAAGGCGCGGTGTCATGAACCGCCGGTACAGCGTCTCGCTGGAGAATTGGATGTGCCCGTGCACGGTTCGCTCGCTGTCGCCGGGCAGCACCGGCCGCAGCATCAGGTCCGTTCCGTCGCGGACACGGATGGGGATCGGCGTGATGAACGCGGCGAGACGCTGGCGCACCGTGCGCAGCAGCCGCTCCATGACCCCGGGGATGTGGACCATGCGCACGAAGGCGTCGTTGTCGCCGATCCACCCGGTCAGCGGGCCGGCGGTGGTGACGGTCGCGGTCCGCGGGATGTGCCGCAGCAGGGCGATCTCCCCGATGAGCATCCCGGGGAAGGCGTGCTCCACGATGACCACGCCGTCGTCGCCGACATGGGTGATCTCCACGATTCCCGAGGAGATGAGCAGAAAGGACACCGCCTGCTCGCCCTGCCGCATCAGCACCTGGCCGGGCGCGGCGCGCAGCGGTTGCAGCGACGCGGCCAGCGGCGCCAGATCGGCCGTCGGACACCCCTCGAAGATGTCCATGGTCGCCAACTCGTCGGCCCGCGCGCCGGTCAAGGCCACCGCGATAGCCCGCCGCTCACGCCCTCGTGGCGCGGGTCTGCGCGTCGCGATGACCGCCGCTGTGCCATGACCTGCCCGCCTGCGTCGCCGTCGTCTACCGCGCCAGGCCCGACTCCCTGGCCGCGGTCGGATGTTGCCCAGGTTATGGGCTGGGTTCCGGCCCCGGCAAGGAGTGCGCGTCGGCCGTCGGTGTCCGCCAGGCCGCGGGGCATGATGAGCGGGTGAGCCGAGCCCACCGAATTCACCGCGCCCGACCAGCACGGGGCCGCGCAAGGTGCAGGTGGGCTGCCTCTGGTTCGATACCCTGACCAACGACAGGTCGTCGACGTGCACGCCCGAACGAAAGCGACGAAATGAGCCAGGACGCAGTCGAATTGACCCGGGGTCTGCTGACCGAGCCCGCCGTCCCGCGGCACGGATTCCTCGACGTACTGGGCGAATCGACGAGTTCCCCGGCCCCGACGCTCGCGCAGCGCGCCATGAACAGCCCCCTTGTCGCCACGGTCTACGAACGGCTGTGGCGCCCGGCTGCGTTCTACGCGGCCAGCGGCGTCACCACGGGCGCCGAGCAGCGGCGCGCGGCGTCGGCGCTTCGGCTGTCCACCGCGCACAGACTGCTCGACGTCGCCTGTGGCCCAGGCAACTTCACCGGCTCGCTGGCAGAACAACTACCGGATGGCGGACTCGCGGTCGGCTTCGACATCTCCGAGCCGATGCTCACGCGGGCCGTCCTGGACAACAGCACCCCGCGGACCTGCTACGTGCGCGGCGACGCCCGCGCGTTGCCGTTCGCCGACGCGACGTTCGACGCGGTCTGCTGCTTCGGCGCGCTGTACCTGATGCCCGAACCGTTCAACGTCGCACGCGAGATGATGCGGGTGCTCAAGCCCGGGGGGCGCATCGCGGTCCTCACCAGCTACGTCCCCGACCTGCCCGGAATCCGGCACGCGATGACCGCCGGTGCCCGCGTCATCGGGCTCTCGATGTTCGACCGGCACGCGTTCGTCGACCTGTTCTCGTCGGCCGGGCTGGTCGACATCGAGCAACAGACCCATCGTGCGCTGCAGTTCATTGCCGCGGCCAAGCCGGGCTGACGGGACTAGGAGGCCGCCTTGCACACGCCGAGGACCCGGACCACCGGTGTGCCCGCCTCGCACTCGAGCACCCGGGGGGCACCGCCGTCGAGGGCCTCGGAGGTGAGCGTGAACATCACCGGCTGACCGTTGCGCTGTGTCATCTGCGTGCATTCCACCCGGAAGAGGCGATAGTCACCGCGTTCACCGATGGCGAGCGAAAAGCCCGGCCGCACCGACTCGACCGGCACCTTTTGCAGGTAGTAGTCAATGTTCATCCGTCGACCGTAGGACGGGTATTCCGACGCGCCCGGCGCCGCCACGCGCCTCTTAGGCAATGTTCAGGCAATTTTTGGGGCCACATTAGTCTTCGTCTCGGGCATGCGCACCGGGCTGCAGGACGAACTCGACGATGATCGACGCCATGTCGTCGATCGCGCTGCGCGGGATGACTTCGAATCCGTGCGTGCTCAGCGTGGGCACGCACAGCAGACCTGCGCGCGGCGTCAGCCCGTTGGCCTTCGAGTGCGACGCGTCGGATTCGAAGGCGCCCAACACGGCCGGCTGCGGGGACAGGCCCAAGTCGGCGGCGATGCCCATCAGCCGGTCGGCGACGTCCTTGTCGTAGACGCACAAGGCGTCGCTGTAGCCGACGATGGGCCCGCCGCTGACGCTCGTGCCGTACTCGCGCTCGGTGGGACCGACCTCGAGGGCCAGGGTGAGGGTGCCGGGCAGCGACCCGCTGGCGTAAGTGCCCCCCACCCCACCGATCTCCTCGTTGGTGGTGAACACGAGATAGACGTCGTCGACGGGCCGTTGGGCGCGCTCGTGCAACAGGCGTGCGGCGCGCAGCAGAGCGGTCACCGCGGCCCGGTCGTCGAGGAAGTAGCAGCCCAGGTAGCCGCCGAACTCGACCAGCGTCCGCTTGCTGCGGTCGACGCACACCCGGGTGCCCGGGCGCACGCCCGCGGCTTCTAACTCGCCGGTGCTGCGGCCGGTGAAGACGTAGACGTGGTCCCAGTCCAGCGCCTTGTCGCCCTGGTCCGGCTTGGTCTGCCAGATCCGCTGACTCTCTTGCGTGGTGTGTTCGGAGCCCAACGTGAGGACCGCGGTCAGCGTCTCGTTCTCGCCGAGCACGGCGACCGGTCCCAGGCCGAAGTTGCCGGGGTACATCGTCCCGAGCTGCGTCAGGTGCAGGGTGCCGTCCGGTTCCACCCGCTTGACCAGCATGGACAGCTCGTCCAGGTGCGCCATGACACGCGTCGCGACGCCGGGTTCGGCCGCCGCGGAAACCTGATGCCGGTGCCCTTTCGCTGCGTCATCGGCCGGGGGCGTGGCGGCGATGTACCCGATCAGGTTGCCGGCGTCGTCGGTCCACATGTCGTCGACGACGGGTCGCAGTTCGCGGGCGCACACCGCGCGAACCTCGGCCTCCTGGCCGCACGGTCCGTAGGCCCACAGCAATTCCTGCAACAAGCCGTCGGTGGCGTTGTCCCCGCGCGTCGGCATGCGGTCCTTTCGGGTTCGTGACTGGTCGCAAGGATCAGTACCCCGCCCGAGTGGTGGGCAATCGCGCTTACGCGTACGCGAGTTCGAGGCGTTCGAAGCGCCGCACCAAGAGACTGGGGAGCCACTTCCCTACGTCGGCGGCCGTGATGTTCGACGTCCGGACGAGCAGTTGGCCCAGCACGATGTTCGCCTCCAGTCGCGCGAGCGCCGCTCCGACGCAGAAGTGGATTCCCTTGCCGAAGCTGATATGTCCCTTCCCCGCGGGCCGATCCAGTCGGAACTCTTCCGGATTGTCGAAGTGTGACGGATCCCGATTGGCCGCTCCCCATAGCAGAAGCAGTCGTGAACCCGCCGGCAATTCGACCCCGCACAGTTCGCTGTCGTTGACGACGTGCCGGTAGTGGCCCCGGAAGGGCGGTTCGTAGCGCAGGACCTCTTCCAGGAACGCCCCCAGCAGATCCGGTCGATCGCGCACCTGCTGCTGGATATCCGGCCGCGTCGCCAAAACCCAAGCGGCAGAACCGATCAGCGAGGCGGTGGACTCACCGCCCGCACTGAACAGGGTGATCATCATAGCGAGCGCCGCCAAGTCGTCCAGGTCGCCGGAGGCACAGGCGACGGCGAGGTCTCCCAGCAGATTGTCCTGCGGGTGGCTTGTCGCGTTCCGGAACTGTTCGGTGATGTAGCCACTGAGCTCCATCACGGCTACGCCGGCGGCATCCATCTGGTCTTGGGTGACCAGTCCTTCGACTACCTGGGTGGCGGAGTAACCCCATTGGATGATCTTGTCGACGTCGGCGTCGGGGACACCGATGATCCTCCCGACGATCATCATGGGGAGCCGGTTGGCCATCGCGCTCATCCATTCGATACGTCCGCCTCGCGCGTGGCGATCCCAGAGGCGGGCAGCGGTGTCGGCGATGAATGGCTCGAAGGTGCGGATGCGCTTCGCCGCGAGCTGCGGGAGCAGCAACTTCCGATGTGCCGAATGGACCGGTTCGTCGGCGGTCGCCAGGGCTTGGGTGGGGCCGCCGAACTCTCCGACGTGGAAGGCGGTGATTGCGCCGCCAGGCTGGTACATCATGGTCGCGGTCAGGTTGGACGAAAAGTCGGCGCAGCGTGCGACGGCCTCGTTGACGGCCCGCCAACTGCTCACCGCGTAGAACCGTGAATCACCGATGCGATGGACATGTCCCGCCCGGTGCATTTGTTCGTAGAGCAACTGGGGATTTTGGATGAACAGCTCGTCGAACAGCGCGAGCCCGAGACCGCCAGCATTCGCTTCCATTGCTCAACGCTGAGTTGCCACGACGTCCGCCGTCAATGGACATGCCAAAAGTTGCGATCCGGCGCGCCATCATGGCGCAGCCGCTGTCTCACCGGCGTTGAGCTAGCTGCGCCAATGCTGGAACATATGGTTGAGATCGTCTCAAGCTTGAGAAGACGTGGACCCAACGACTCAGGGAGGGGAACGCCCGTGGCCGACCATGACTGGGTCCTCGGCGGCGATCGCCGGGCCGCCGCGGCCGACCGCATCTACGCCGCCGCGACCGAACTCGTGGTGCGCGAGGGGCTGGATGCGTTCGACATCGACTCCTTGGCGGCGCGGGTGCACTGCTCGAGAGCCACCATCTATCGCTACGCGGGCGGCAAGGCCCAGATCCGAGATGCGGTGCTGATCCGCCTGTCGGCCGGGATCATCCAGACGGTTCGGAATGCCGTCGACGGGCTCTCCGGCCCCGAGCGCGTCATCACCGCCGTCACCGTCGCGCTCGACCAGATCAGGTCGGACCCGCTGCGGCGACTGATGCTCAGCCCGGGCAGTACCCCGGATCTGGGCGAGTTGCATTCTTCTCCGGTGCTCGCCCACCTCGCGTCCGAGCTCACAGGACTCACCGACGACCCCGAGGCGGCGCAGTGGATCGTGCGCGTGGTGTTGTCCCTGGCCTACTGGCCGCTCGCGAACAGTCGCGTCGAGCGAAACGTCTTGGAGCGGTTCCTGGCTCCGGGCTTCACCCGTGAGTGAATAGGCGACACCATTCGCTGACGGCCGTCATTGACGATCGTCAGTGAAGCGACGTAGGGTGCCTCCATGCGGTCAATGCAGGCTTCCTCCGCAACGCCGGCCGGCGCACGGGAAGCCCGGCGGCTCGAGACCCGGGCGCGCCTGTTCGACGCCGCGCTAGCCGAAATCGCCCGGCGGGGGCTGGCAGCCGCCGACGTGAGCGCGATCGCCGCGGCGGCCGGCGTGGTGCGCGGAACGTTCTATTTCCACTTCCCCACCAAGGAGCACGTTCTCGCCGAACTGGAGCGCAACGAGGAAACCCGGATCATCAGCGAACTCGGCGAGGCCAAGGGCGACCTGGCATCGGTGCTGGCGAAGCTCGTCGCTCACGTGCTGGACGCCGAAAGCCGCTTGGGCGCAGTCGTTTTCCGCGACATGCTCGGTCTGCACTTCTCGTCGTCGCGTCCGGTCGAGGACGAGCTGGCGCAACACCCGCTCGCGGGGTTTCTGGTCGGAGTGATCGCTCGGGCGCAATCGGCGGGGCAGGTCTCGTCAGACGCGGATGCCACGGAACTCGCGGTGTTCTTCCTCACCGGGCTGTTCGCCCTGCTGGCCACCGGAACACCCGATCCGGCGCAGTTAAGCCGTTACGTGACAACAATTGTCAAGGGAATGGAGAAACGATGAACAGCACGGGTATCCAGGGCTACCGCGAGTTTCTGGCCCGGCGAGACGGCGAAGCCGACCTGCTCAACCGGCGGCTGGCGAATCGCGAACGCTTCTTCGCCGAGCTCGAATCGAATCCGGTCAGGTCAGCCCACCCCGCCGATCGGGAGACCTTCCTTCGCAACCTGCGCCGCCGGCGACCGGAGGCCGGACTGGACCGGAAGATGCTGTTCCTGTTGGCGACGGCCAAGCTGAACCAGGCGGAACGGTTCGGCGTCGGCCTCGGGGAAACGTACGGGCGCAACAGCGATGAGAACCTGCCGCCGGAAAACGTCTACCTCGAACTGGAAGAGCATTACCACACCAGGCTGTTGGCCTATGCGCTGGACATCTTCGACCTGACGTTCCAGGTGGTCCCTCCGCCATTCGTGATGCGACAGTTCGTCAAGACCGGAGTGTTCCTTCCCGCACGGTTGGGCTTTCTGTTCGTCGGCGCCGCCGAGATGGCGGGCTGCATCATGTTCGACGAACTGCGCCGAGTCGGTATCGAACTGTTCGCCGACGAACCGGAAGTCGCCGAGCGAATTGAACTGCTCTACAGCGAGATCCTCACCGACGAGATCGGCCACGTCGGTTACTGCGCATCGCGCTGCACCGCTGCCGAACGGGCGATCATGCGCCGCATCTATCCCCTCATCGGACGGATGTTCGCCCGTCAGACCGCCGAGATCAGCCTGCTGATCGACCCGAAGGCGTTGCACGCCCGGCTCGACCGGCCCTTCGACATCGATGAGCTCACCGCCGATCTGGACAACGAAACGTATCTGGTCACACACCCATGACGAGGTGCCGCGCCGTCATCCCGCTCCTTCGGGGCCAGAAAACGAAGAATCTGCCACAAAGTGAATTTTCCCGCTTTGCCGTCTAGGGCTCGGGCCGCCCGCGGGGCAGACTCGACGTCGGAGGGGCTGAACCGAGTCCCATAGGAACAACCCGAGGCCAGACCGCACCGCTCAAGAAGAGGGCCGTAGCGCGAGGCGTCCCCTTTTCAGCCCCTCCCCCTTCGATAGGGCGTTCCGCGCTAAGCCTGGACGATGTGCCAAAGGGGACCAGCCCGGCGTTCCGCTGACGAACAGTGGCGACGACCGCACCGCTGAAAGTTGTGGTGGAGCTAAGGGGATTCGAACCCCTGACCTACTCGATGCGAACGAGTCGCGCTACCAACTGCGCCATAGCCCCTGATCGCTAGCAGGCTACCAGCCGCGGCCCGAACCGCCGAAATGCGAGGGCTACTCGCCGACGGCCCGCGGCAAGTCCCTGGGCCAGCCGTAGTTGCGCATCGGCATCGCGTAGTCCAGGTGCTCGAAGATCGGGTCCTCGTCGTCGATCTCCAGAACCACCGCGCCGGGGCGCCGGAGCCTGGACGGCACCACGTCGTAGTCGCGGTCGTAGGCGTTCTCCACGCCCATCCGCGCCCGGGCCATCCGCTGCATCCGGCGGCGACGGATCTTCTCCTCGATCCGGGTCTGCCGGCGCAGGTAGGCCAGGTACAGCAGCGTGACGGCGGTCGCGACGCCGCAGGCCCACCAGGCGGTGGGCGAAATCTTGAACGCGGCCGTGGCCGTGCCGACCAGGACGACCGCCATCACCATCAGCACGCGCTTGCGGAACTTGTACTTGCGGGCGCTGACCGCGGCGGCGGTCTTGGCGTCGAACCGGCGGCGCCGCGAGGCGTTCCGCGGCACCGGCGCCGGCATTTCCTCCTCGTCGCCTTCGACTTCGGCTTCCGGCTCCAGTCCGGAGGAGTCGTCGACGTATTCGTAGCCCTCGTCGTCGTCTTCGCCGCCGCCCCGGGCGACCACGTCGGTGTCGGACTCCTCGTCGTCCTCGTCGGCCTCGGCTTCATCCTCGACGACCGCTTCGACGCCCGCCGGCAGCGCCTGCGAATCCTCGACGACATCGACGTCGAGGTAGTCGGGTTCGGTGAGCTCGGGCGTCGCGATCTTCATGACGACGGGGCGCGCGGCCCGCAACTCCTCGGTGTCGTGCTCTTCGTCTTCGTCATCGCCGGTGAGGTCGAGCTCGCTTTCGGCCGCCTCCTCCGGCGGCTTCCAGTTCGGGTCGGAGCGGTGACCGGCGGCCGGACCGCTCCGCTTGATCAGGCGGGAATTGGCGCCACCGTTGAGGACCCGGGTCGCCAGCGCGACGTCGCTGGTGCGGCGGACGGCATCGCGTTTGCTGACCAGCATGGGCACCAAGACGAACAGCCAGAGCACTACGAGCGAGATCCACAACAGTGACTGCGGAATGCTTGGCATGACGACCTGCTCTCTTCGGTTCCGATCCCCGCGAAGCCCACCGGTGGCCAGCGCGGCCGGGTCTTAGTGACCAGGACAATTACACACCTGTAATTTGGCTCTCACAAGCACCACAAGTCACTCGTGTCGCGGTAGCCCCACACGGGGCCGAGGCGCTTCGGGCGTTCAGGCCCAGCTGGCCTGCCCGGCGCGGACCAGGGTCGAGGCCACCGATCCGGACACCTCTTCGGCCGTGATGGCCATCAGCAGGTGATCGCGCCAGGCCTTGTCCACCTCGAGATAGCGCTGCAGCAGCCCTTCCTGGCGGAACCCGACTTTCCCCAGGACCGCGCGGCTGGCGGCGTTCTCGGGCCGCACCGTCGCCTCCACGCGATGCAGCATCACGGGGCCGAAGCAGTGGTCCAAGCCCAGCGCCAACGCCGCCGTGGCCACCCCGCCGCCGGTCGCCGACCGCGGCACCCAGTAGCCGATCCACGCCGACCGCAATGCCCCATGGGTGACGTTGCCGATGGTCAGCTGGCCGCAGAACTGCCCGTCGAGCTCGATCACGTACGGCAGCATGCGGCCCGCGCGGGCTTCCGCGCGCAGACCGGAACACAGCGCCGGCCAGGCCGAGACCGTGTGCCGGCTCGTCCAGTCGCCCTCCGCGCTGGGCTCCCACGGCTCGAGGTGCGCCCGGTCCGCCAACCGGATGCGACTCCACTGGGTGCCGTCGCGCATCCGCACCGCCCGTAACCGGACGACCCCGGCCGGGACCCGTAACGGGCCGGCGTCCAGCGGCCAGCCCGGATGGCGGGCGTTGGTGCGCAACCGGTTCACGAGCGTGCGGAGCGGTTGCACTTAACCGCGCTGAGCCAGGAAGGCGACGTCGACGATCTCGCCGGTGCGGATTTGTTCAGCCCCGCTGGGCACCACCACGAGGCAGTTCGCCTCGGCGAGGGTGGCCAGCAGGTGAGAGGACGCCCCGGGGGCGCCGCCGAGCGCCTGCACCAGATACTCCCCGGTCTCCTGATCGCGCATCAGCTGGCCGCGCAGGTAGCCCTTGCGGCCGGCGACCGACGTGATCGGGGACAGCGTGCGGGCCTGCACGATTCGGCGCATCGGCTGGCGCTTGCCCAGCGAGAGACGGATCAGCGGCCGCACCATCACCTCGAAGACCACCAGGGCGCTCACCGGGTTCGCGGGCAGCAGGAACGTGGGGACGCCGTCGCGGCCCAGCTGACCGAATCCCTGGACGGACCCGGGATGCATCGCGACGCGGACGACCTCCATCTCCCCCAGCTCGGAAAGCACCGAGCGCACCGGCTCGGCCGCGGCGCCCCCGACACCGCCGGCGATCACCACCACCTCGGAACGGTTGACCTGGCCCTCGACGACCTCGCGGAATTCGGCGGGGTCGTTGCTGACGATGCCGATGCGGTTGACCTCCGCCCCGGCATCCCGGGCCGCCGCCGCCAACGCATAGGAGTTGACGTCGTACACCTGGCCGTTGCCCGGGGTGCGCGAGATGTCGACCAGCTCGCCTCCGACGGCCATCACCGTCACCCGGGGCCGCGGATGCACCAGCACCCGCTCGCGGCCGACCGCGGCCAGCAGGCCGACCTGGGCCGCGCCGATCACCGTGCCGGCGCGCACCGCGACGTCGCCGGGCTGCACATCGTCCCCGGTGCGGCGCACATACGCGCCCGACGGCGCGCCCCGCAGGATCCGCACCCGTGTGCTTCCGCCGTCGGTCCAGCGCAACGGGATGACGGCGTCGGCCAGCGTGGGCAGCGGGGCTCCCGTGTGCACCCTGGCGGCCTGACGGGGTTGCAGGCGGCTGGGCGTGCGCGCACCGGCCTCGACGGTGCCCATCACGGGCAGGACCAGCCCCTCGCGGCGGTCTTCGTCGAGCTCCGCGTCGCCGGGAGGCTCACCCAGGCTGTCGACGCCCACTTCGCCGATGCCCAGCACGTCCACGCTGCGCACCGCGTAACCGTCGATCGCGGCCTGATCGAAACCGGGCATCGGGCGTTCGGTGACGACTTCCTCGGCACACATCAATCCCTGCGCCTCGGCGATGGCCACCCGGATGGGCCGCGGAGCCACCGCGGCGGCCGTTATCCGGGCCTGCTGCTCCTCCACAGAACGCACAGCGCGCCTCTCTGCCCTACTGCCCTGACGGGCCTCTAACGACCTGATGGGCGCCGTCGCGGGCCGGGCGTTGCAGGCCGGCTACTTCTCGGCCAGGCCTAACCGCGCCACCAACCATCGCCGCAAATCGGGGCCGTAGTCGTCACGATCCAATGCAAAGTCAACCGCAGCCTTGAGGTAGCCGCCGGGATTTCCCAAGTCGTGTCGAGATCCGCGATGCACGACGACATGCACCGGGTGGCCCTCGGAAATGAGCAACGCGATCGCGTCGGTGAGCTGGACTTCGCCGCCCACGCCGCGGTCGACGCGACGCAACGCGTCGAAGATGGCGCGGTCGAGCACGTAGCGGCCCGCCGCGGCCAACATCGACGGGGCGTCCTCGCGCCTGGGCTTCTCGACCATGCCCTTGACCTTCAGCACGTCAGGGTTGTCGTCTCCGGGCACCGGCTCGACGTCGAAAACGCCGTAGGCGCTGATCTCCTCGGGCGTCACCTCGATGGCGCACAACACCGTGCCGCCGTACCGCGCGCGCACCTTCGACATCGTTTCCAGGACGCCGGTGGGCAGCACCAGGTCGTCGGGCAGCAGGACCATCACGGCGTCCTCGTCGGGCGCCAGGGCGGGCTCCACGCAGCTGATGGCGTGTCCCAGTCCGAGCGGCTCGGCCTGGACGACGGACTCGACCTTGATCAGCTGGGGGGCGCGGCGCACCTTGTCGAGCATCGCTTTCTTGCCGCGCGCCTCCAGCGTCCCCTCGAGGACCAGGTCCTCCACGAAATGCGCGACGACGCCGTCCTTGCCTTCGGAGGTGATGATCACCAGGCGGTCGGCGCCCGCCTCGGCCGCCTCGGCCGCGACCAGCTCGATGCCGGGGGTGTCGACGACCGGCAGCAACTCCTTGGGCACCGTTTTCGTCGCGGGCAGGAAGCGGGTACCAAGACCGGCGGCGGGCACGATTGCCGTGTGTGGGACCACCACTTTTGGGCTTGACATTGTTCACACGATAACCCGAACGCGGTTCGCCGAGTCGATGTGGCGCGGGCGAATACGCGGCTGCCATGGTTGACACATGGCGACCCCCAGCAAGGCCGCGTTGCGTGCACAGCTTCAGGCGGCCCGGCGCCGCGTTGCCGACGACGTGCGGGCGCGCGAGGCGCGCATGCTGTGCGAGCA
The DNA here is from genome assembly GCF_001667665.1 of Mycobacterium sp. E342. Classification (NCBI taxonomy): domain Bacteria; kingdom Bacillati; phylum Actinomycetota; class Actinomycetes; order Mycobacteriales; family Mycobacteriaceae; genus Mycobacterium; species Mycobacterium sp. E342. The sequence goes on along the minus strand of NZ_LZJM01000011.1, from coordinate 19,424 downwards.
CCTGGAAGGCCAGGAAAACGTCGTGAGCAGCGGCAGCACGGTGTGCGCCTACGTGCCGGTGGGAGCCGAGCCCGGCTCGCCCGAAATGCTTGACGTATTGCTGCGGCGCGCCGGACGAGTGCTGCTGCCGGTTGCGCGGACCACCGCGGACGACGCGCCGCTGCCGTTGCGCTGGGGCGAATACCGGCGCGGCGCACTGACCTCCGCGCGGTGGGGACTGCTGGAGCCGCCGGAGCCGTGGCTCGCGGCATCGGCGATCGCGGAGGCAAGCCTGATCCTGGTGCCGTCGCTGGCCGTCGACCGCCGCGGGGTGCGGTTGGGCCGGGGCCGCGGCTTCTACGACCGCTCGCTGGGCTACCGCGACCCACGGGCGCGGCTCATCGCGGTGGTGCGCGACGCGGAGTTGGTGGACCAGTTACCCGCCGAGGGGCACGACGTACCGATGACCGATGCGCTCACGCCGCGGGCCGGGTTCACCGCCCTCGATCCGCGGTGACATATCGGGAATGAGTGACGTCACGTGGCGGTTCTAGCACTTGAGACGTTAGAGTGCTAAAAAGCTTTGCAATCATCCGGAGGTATTCGTGCCGACTTACAGCTATCAGTGCACCGAGTGCGACGATCGCTTCGACATCGTGCAGGCCTTCACCGACGATGCGCTGACGACGTGTGAGCGCTGCTCCGGGCGGCTGCGGAAGCGCTTCAACTCCGTCGGGGTGGTCTTCAAGGGCAGCGGCTTCTACCGCACCGACAGCCGGGAATCCGGCAAGAAGTCCACGACCTCGACCAACGGATCCTCGTCGACCGACTCCGGATCGAGCTCGGGTTCGAGCGAGAAGTCCACATCCAGCGAGAAGTCCAGCAGCAGCGCAACGGCGCCCGCCGCCGCTTCGAGCTGACGGGGTTATCCACAACCGCGCCGTCCGTCGCATTTACCGCTGACCGTGCTGCGCTTAGCGTTGCGGTGTGGGCGAATCGTCGCTGAATCCGGCCTTGTTGAGCCGCCTTTCGGGGTGGTTGCGTCCCGATTGGAGCCGGACCGTGCTGGCGCGGCGCGTCGCCGCGGGCGGGCTGCTCGTGTTGGCCGGCATTACCGCGCTGAGCTCCGATCCCGGCGGTGACTACGCCGAGGTGGTGGTCGCCGATCACGACCTGCGGCCCGGCACCGCGTTGACCCCCACCGACATCCGGCTCGAAAAACGTTTGGCGGCAACCGTTCCCGACGGAGCGCGAACCGACGTGGGCGCCGTGGTCGGTTCCACGCTGGCCGGCCCTGCCCGGCGCGGCGAGGTCCTCACCGACGTGCGGTTGCTGGGCAGCCGGCTGGCCGAGGCCGCGATCGCGCCGAATGCGGGGCCCGGCGCCCGCATCGTCCCGCTGCGTCTGGCCGACAGCGCCCTGATCGACCTCGTCCGCGTCGGCGACATCGTCGACGTGCTGGCCGCACCGTCGACCGGATCGCCGGAGCCACCCCAGGCCACCCCCAGGGTGGTGGCCACCGATGCCGTCGTGGTGCTCGTGTCCGCCCAGCCGAAAGCCCAGGCAGGAGACGGCGACCGCGTAGTGTTGGTGGCGCTGCCGGCTCGCGTGGCGAACACGGTGGCGGGCTCGGCGCTGGGTCAGGCGGTGACCCTCACCCTGCACTGAGTGCCTCGCCGCCGTTGGTCAAGCGACCGACAGCAAACTCTGTCCAATCCCAGGAAGGACATCTGGAATGTTCAAAGGGTTCAAGGAGTTTCTCTCGCGGGGCAACATCGTCGACCTGGCCGTCGCGGTCGTCATCGGTACCGCCTTCACCGCCCTGGTCACCAAGTTCACCGAAAGCATCATCACGCCGCTGATCAACCGGATCGGCGTCAAACAGCAGTCCAACGTCGGCATTTTGAAGATCGGCATCGGCGGCGGCCAGACCATCGACCTGAACATCCTGCTGTCGGCCGCGATCAACTTCGTACTGATCGCCGCGGTCGTCTACTTCTTCGTCGTGCTGCCCTACAACACGCTGCGCAAGCGCGGAGAGGTGGAGCAGGCGGACGACGCCCAGGTCGTTCTGCTCACCGAGATCCGCGACCTACTCGCCCAGACCAACGGCGACTCGTCGGGCAAGCACGGCGGAGCGGGCACGACGCCCCCTCCGGAGCACGGACCCCGCGCCGACGCCGAGTCGCGGTAGCCGACGACGCCTTCGGGCGGTCAGATCTCCAGGCTGGACAGCTGCCCGATGATCTGGGCGGCCAGCGGGTTCAGCGTCGCCATCCCGTCGCGCACCGCATAGCGGGAGCCGGCCAGGTTCACCACCAGCGTGCTGCCGGACACCCCGGCCAGGCCGCGTGACAATCCGGCGTCGATGATGCCCGCGGACAGCCCCGACGCCCGAATCGCCTCGGCGATGCCGAGGATTTCGCGGTCCAAGATCTCCCTTGTGGCTTCCGGGGTGACGTCACGGGGCGTGACGCCCGTGCCGCCGACGGAGACCACCAGGTCGACACCGCCGATCACCGCGGTGTTGAGCGCGTTGCGGATCTCCACCTCGTCGGCCGCGACCGCGACCACGCCGTCGACCACGAAACCCGCCTCGGTCAGCAGCTCGGTGACCAGCGGACCGCTGTGGTCCTCATCCCCATGGGCGGTGCGATCGTCGACGACCACGACCAGGGCCCGCCCGACCACCAACTCCGCGCCCGTCTCCATGGGTGCCACCGTATAACCGAGCTCCGACAATCCCGCCGCCGAGGGTTCTTCGACTCGCATTACTGATCCGCCTTCCCCAGAGTCACCGGCACAGTACGGCTGCCACCACCAGCGGGATCGGAGAAGGTCAGCGAAATCTTGTCGCCGGGCGCCTTGGACCGCACGGCGGCCACCAAGGCGTCGGCGCTGTTGATCGGGCGGTCGTCGACCTTGGTGACGATCACGTTCTTGGGGACCCCGGCGGTGGCGGCCGCACCGTTGGGCACGACGTCGACGACCTTGGCGCCCGGGGAGCCCTTGTCGTTCGTCACCTGCACGCCCAGCGAGGCGTGGGACGCCTTGCCGGTGCTGATCAGCTCGTCGGCGATGCGCTTGGCCTGATCGACCGGGATCGCGAAACCGAGCCCGATCGAACCGCTCTGCGCGTCGGGCGAGTCCGCGCCCAGGGTGGCGATCGCCGAGTTCACGCCCACCAGCTGGCCGTTCATGTTGACCAGCGCGCCGCCGGAGTTGCCGGGGTTGATGGCGGCGTCGGTCTGGATCGCGTCCAGCACGGTGTTCTGATTGCCCGACTCACCGGTGGTGGACACCGGCCGATTCAGCGCGCTGACGATCCCGGTCGTCACCGTGCCCGACAGGCCCAGCGGCGACCCGATGGCCACCACCGGCTGGCCGACGCGGAGGTCCGACGAGGAACCCAGGGAGATCGGGGTCAGGCCGTTGACGCCCTGCACACGGATCACGGCGATGTCGCTGGTCGGATCCGCGCCGACGACGGTGAACGGCGCGGTGCGGCCGTCGGAGAAGGTCACCGTCGTCTTGGGAGCCGGACCACCCGGTCCGCCGCCAGGGCCCCCGGGCGGGGCGCCGGGGGGAGCACCGGGAACAACGGGCGCCTTCGGCGGCCCCGCGGCCGCCGCGACCACGTGGTTGTTGGTGAGGATGAGCCCGTCGGCGGACAGGACGATGCCGGAGCCCTCTTCGGACTGGCGGCCCAGGTCGGTCTCCAGCATGACGACGCTGGGCACCACCTTGGAGGCGACCTGCTCCACGCTGCCGGGCGGCATGTTCGCCGCGGGAACGCTGGGGGCACCGATGACGGTGCGCCCGTTGCCGTTGGACGGGTGGGTGCCAAGCTCGACGGCCGTGGCCGCGGCTCCGCCGACGCCGGCGGAGACCACCGCGATGGCCAAGGCGCCGACCGTCAACAGCCCTGCGCGGGGCCGCTTTTGGGGGCCGGGCGGCATCGGCGGCATCATGCCGGGGATCGGGCCGGTGCCGGTGGCCCCGGGCATGGGGCCTACCCCGGTTGCCCCGGGTATCCGGCCGGGGCCCGTGCCGTTGAACGGGTCGTAGGGCTGCCGGAACTGGCTCGTCTGGGATTGCTGCCGCCAGTCGTATGGCTGGCTGTACGGTGGCTGGTGCCCCTGGCCGTAAGCAGAGGTCCCCGGATGGGTCGGAGTGGGCGCAGGCTGATTCGGCACGGGACGGTATCCCGGCTGCTGCGGCGGTGGCGAATACCTCGGGTCATTCGTCATGTCGCTGGGTCGCACTTCCTCTATCTCGGTATTCGGCTCGTCGGCTCGACGGGCTCCTCAAACAGTAGCTGCAGACCTACCTTGCCCGCGCGGACTGAGAGTCCACTGAGATAACGTTCGCCGGTTCCCGAGAGTTCGACTGGTCGGTGGCCACCGGAACGGTGGCATCCGATTCTTCTTCGGGGTTCTCGGCGGCGGGCGCAGGATACGCAGAGGGCGGCATCGGCCGGCCGGGCAGCAGGACGTAGAACGAGGTCCCCGGCGGCTGTCCGCCGGGGACGGTGTCCTCGACGCGAAGCAGCCCACCATGATTGAGCACGACCTTCTTGACGATCGCCAGCCCAAGGCCGGAGCCCGGCATGGCGCGTGCCGTCGTCGAACGGTAGAACCGCTCGAACACCAGTCGGCGTTCGTGCGGCGGGATGCCGGGGCCCTGGTCGGATACCACCAGCTCCGCGTGCGACGGGTCGAGCTGGCGCATGGTGACGCCGACGCGCCCGCCCGGCGGGCTCCACTTGGCCGCGTTGTCCAACAGGTTCAGCACCGCGCGCGACAGCCCGGCGGCGTCGCCGTACAACTGCCAGGGAGTCACGTTCACGTCGAAGTGAATGTCGTTGCGGCGCCGCCTGACCCGCTCCAGGCTGCGATCGATCACCTCGGACATGTCGACCGGTTCGTGCACCACCTGTCCGGCATCGTCGCGGGTGAGGTCCACCAGATCGCCCACCAGCGTGGACAATTCCTCGATCTGCGCCAGCACGTCGGCGCGCAGCTCGACCATCTCCTGCTCGGGCAGCCGCGGCGCGCCCGGTTCCATCGAAGCCATCAGCAGCTCGACGTTGGTGCGCAGCGACGTCAGCGGGGTACGCAATTCGTGTCCGGCGTCGGTGACCAGCCGCGCCTGCCGCTCGCGGGACTCGGCCAGCGCGCGCAGCATCAGGTTGAACGCCTCGGTGAGCCTGGCCAATTCGTCGCTGCCGAACACCGGAATGGGCCGCAGGTCGTCGGTGCGCGCCACCCGCTCGGCCGCCTCCGTCAGGCGGGCCACCGGACGCAGACCCGCCCTGGTGACCATGCCGCCCGCCACCGCGGCGACCGCGACACCGATGCCGCCGACGATCAGCAGCACCAAACGCAGCTTGGTCATCACCGCCTCGGTCGGTTTGAGGCTCTTGGAGATCAGCAGCGAACAGCCGTTGGGCAGGTGGATGGCCAGCACCCGCTGATCCAGCGCGGTGCGCCGGGACATGAACAGGTCACCGCGGATCACCGCCTTTTCCGGCGCGCCGACGGGCAGCGTCTGACCCGGCTGCTGCGCGGTGTAGATCGAGTGGCCCGGGTTCACCAGCATGGCGTTGACGTCCGAATAGGCGGTGCCCTCGATGGCCTTCCCGGGATCGGCGGCCAGCGAACCGCTGGCGATCAGCAGCTGCGCCCGGCTCTGCAACTGGTTGTCGATATCGCTGTACAGCGCAGCCGAAATCACGGCATAGACGGCGAACGCCATCAGCACGACCACCATCGCCACCATCGACATCGCCAGCAGCATGACGCGCCACCGCAGCGACAGCGAGCTGGTGGCGCGAAGCGGAACGCGTTGGGGCCGTTGGTACCGGATCATCGTCGAATGCGGCTCGTCACGGCGGCGTCTCGCGAAGGACGTAGCCCACGCCGCGGACCGTGTGGATCAGTCGCGGCTCACCGCCGGCTTCGGTCTTGCGGCGCAGGTAGCCGACGTAGACCTCCAGCGCGTTGCCGGAGGTCGGGAAGTCGAATCCCCATACCTCTTCCAGGATCCGGCTGCGGGTGAGCACGCGGCGCGGATTGGCGATCAACATCTCCAGCAGGGCGAATTCGGTGCGCGTCAGGCTGATCTGGCGTTGCCCGCGGGTGACTTCGCGGGTCACCGGGTCCAGCGTCAGGTCGGAGAACGTCATGGCCACCGAGTCGGCGTCCTCGTCGTCCGGCTTGGTGCGGCGCAGCAGCGCCCGCATCCGGGCCAGCAGCTCCTCCAGCGCGAACGGCTTCGGCAGGTAGTCGTCCGCGCCGGCGTCCAGCCCGGCCACCCGCTCGGAGACCGAATCGCGCGCGGTGAGCACCAGGATCGGCAGGTCGTCTCCGGTGCTGCGGAGCTGACGGCACACCTCGAGGCCGTCCAGCCGCGGCATCATCACGTCGAGGACGAGCGCGTCGGGCCGGTCACTGGCGATCATCTCCAGCGCCTCCAGCCCGTCATGGGCCAACTCCACCGAGTAGCCATTGAAGGAAAGCGACCGCCGCAGCGACTCACGCACTGCGCGATCGTCGTCGACGACCAGTATCCGCACGGGGCTAGTGTCGTCCCGACGCCTGAGAGCGGGCTGAGAGGCGCGCCGGGTATTTGCCGAGATTAACTAACGCCGGTCCAGGTCGATCAGGCCGAGCCGGGCGGCCTTGAGCAGCCGGCGGGGCACCTTGTGCTTCTGGCCCGCGACCGTCACACCGACGAGTTCGGTCTTGGTGGCCTTCCACTGCGCGCGACGGCTACGGGTGTTCGCGCGCGACATCCTGCGCTTGGGTACGGCCATGGTCGGGCCTAACTCCTCGTGTCGGGGGCGTGTCGCGGGGGATGGCCCGGGGGGCCGAACGTGCGACGATTGCTACCAGGATAGTCGGTGGCCTGCTGCTCACCAAAACGACCGCCGCCGGCGCCCGGATTGCCATGACGGCCGCGATCCGGCGCCGTCAACGACCGTGGTGGCGATCTCGGCGCCGGAGGCGATCGGACGTCCTTGACGTGGCACCGGCGCGACCCGCTAACCTACCGGTTGGTTGGTTGGTTTGCGCTCACCGGTGAATCGCAGATTGGAGGACTGCATGGCCTCTGCCCCTGCTCACGACGCTGTCCGGATCGCGAACTGCTCCGGGTTCTACGGCGACCGGCTGTCGGCGATGCGGGAGATGCTCACCGGCGGGGACGTGGACTACCTCACCGGCGATTACCTGGCCGAACTGACCATGCTGATCCTGGGGCGCGACCGGATGAAGCATCCCGAGCGCGGCTATGCCAAGACCTTCCTGACCCAGCTCGAGGATTGCCTGGGCGAGGCATGCGACCGCGGCGTCCGCATCGTCGCCAACGCGGGTGGCCTCAACCCGGCCGGGCTGGCCGACGCGATCCGCGCCCTGGCCGAACGGCTCGGCGTCCCCGCCCGCGTCGCCCACGTCGAGGGCGACGACCTGCTGGCGCGCGCCGCCGACCTCGGCCTGGGCTCCCCCCTGACCGCCAACGCCTACCTGGGCGCGTGGGGCATCGTCGACTGCCTGGGCGACGGCGCCGACGTGGTCGTCACCGGCCGGGTCACCGACGCCTCGGTGATCGTCGGCGCCGCGGCGGCCCACTTCGGCTGGGGACGCGCCGACTACGACGCTCTCGCGGGTGCCGTGGTCGCCGGCCACGTCATCGAGTGCGGCGTGCAGGCCACCGGCGGCAACTACTCCTTCTTCACGGAGGTGCCCGACCTGACCCATGCCGGCTTCCCGCTGGCCGAGGTGCACGCCGATGGCTCGTCGGTGATCACCAAGCACCCCGGCACCGGCGGCCTGGTCAGCGTCGACACCGTCACCGCGCAGCTGCTCTACGAGATCACCGGCGCCCGCTACGCCAACCCCGACGTCACCGCCCGGATGGACACCGTCGAGCTGACCGCCGAAGGCCCGGACCGTATCCGCATCAGCGGCGTGCGGGGCGAGCCGCCGCCGCCCACCTACAAGGTGTCACTGAACAGCATCGGCGGCTTCCGCAATTCCATGACGTTCGTGCTGACCGGGCTGGACATCGAGGCCAAAGCCGACTTGGTGCGCCGGCAGCTCGAAGCCGCGCTGACCGTAAAGCCCGCGGAGCTGCAGTGGTCGCTGGCGCGCACCGACCACACCGACGCCGACACCGAGGAGGCCGCCAGCGCGCTGCTGCACTGCGTGGTCCGCGATCCCGATTCTTCAAGCGTCGGGCGTCAATTCTCTTCGGCCGCCGTGGAATTGGCGCTCGCCAGTTATCCCGGCTTCCACGTGACCGCCCCGCCGGGTGACGGCCAGGTCTACGGCGTGTTCACCGCCGGTTACGTCGATGCCACCCAGGTGCCGCACGTCGCGGTGCACGCCGACGGCTCGCGCGTCGAGATCCCTTGCGCCACCGATACTCTGGAGTTGGCGCCCGCCGCTCCCCCGGTGTCCCCCGAGCCGCTTGCCGCCGGGCCGGTGCGCAGGGTGCCGCTGGGCCGCATCGCCGGGGCGCGAAGCGGCGACAAGGGCGGCTCGGCCAACGTCGGGGTCTGGGTGCGCACCGACGACCAGTGGCGCTGGCTGGCCAACACCCTGACCGTCGAGCTGCTCAAGGAGCTGCTGCCCGAAGCGGCGGAGTTCGAGGTCACCCGCCACGTGCTGCCCAACCTGCGCGCGGTCAACTTCGTCATCGACGGCATCCTGGGCCAGGGCGTTGCGTATCAGGCCCGTTTCGATCCGCAGGCCAAAGGGCTGGGTGAATGGCTGCGCAGCCGGCATGTCGACATCCCCGAAAGGCTGCTATGAATCTGTGGACGACGCCGGAGCGCGAACAGTTGCGAAAGTCGGTGCGCTCCTTCACCGAACGCGAGATCCTGCCGCACGCCGACGAGTGGGAGCGCATCGGCGAGCTGCCGCGCGACCTGCACCGGCGCGCCGGGGCGGCCGGCCTGCTGGGCGCGGGCTTCCCCGAGGCGGTCGGTGGCGGCGGGGGTGACGGCGCGGACGCGGTGATCATCTGCGAAGAGGTGCATCAGGCCGGCGCTCCGGGAGGGGTCTTCGCCTCGCTGTTCACCTGCGGCATCGCGGTGCCGCACATGATCGCCTCCGGCGATCAGCGGCTGATCGAGGAGTTCGTGCGGCCGACGCTGGCCGGCGACAAGATCGGCGCGCTGGCCATCACCGAGCCCGGCGGCGGCTCCGACGTGGGGCACCTGCGGACCTCGGCGGTGCGCGACGGTGACCATTACGTGGTCAACGGCGCCAAGACCTACATCACCTCCGGGGTGCGCGCGGACTACGTCGTCACCGCGGTGCGCACCGGCGGTCCCGGGGCCGCGGGTGTTTCGTTGCTGGTGGTCGAGAAGGGCACCACGGGTTTCGAGGTGAGCCGCAAGCTGGCCAAGATGGGGTGGCGGTCCTCGGACACCGCCGAGCTGTCCTTCGTCGATGCCCGGGTGCCGGCCGCCAACCTGGTCGGCGCCGAGAACAGCGGCTTCCTGCAGATCGCGCAGGCGTTCGTCTCGGAACGCATCGGCCTTGCCGCGCAGGCGTATTCGAGTGCCCAGCGGTGCCTGGACCTGACCGTGCAGTGGTGCCGCGACCGCGAGACCTTCGGGCGGCCGCTGATATCCCGGCAGTCGGTGCAGAACACGCTGGCCGAGATGGCCCGGCGCATCGACGTCGCCCGGGTCTACTCCCGACATGTGGTCGAACGCCAGCTGGCCGGTGAGACCAACCTGATCGCCGAGGTGTGTTTCGCCAAGAACACCGCCGTGGAGGCCGGCGAATGGGTGGCCAACCAGGCCGTGCAGCTGTTCGGCGGCATGGGCTACATGGCCGAATCCGAAGTCGAACGCCAATACCGGGACATGCGGATCCTGGGCATCGGCGGTGGGACCACCGAAATCCTGACCTCGCTGGCCGCGAAAACGCTGGGATACCAATCATGACCACCCTCAAGTCGACGCTCGACCCGAACTCCCCGGCCTACACCGACGCGGCGTCGACGGCGACCACCCGGCTAGAGGAGATCGACGCCGAACTCGCCAAAGCGCTTGCCGGCGGCGGGCCCAAGTACGTCGAACGCCACCACGGGCGCGGCAAGCTGACCGCGCGGGAACGCATCGAGCTGCTCCTCGACCCCGACTCCCCGTTCCTCGAGCTCAGCCCGCTGGCCGCCTACGGCAGCGCGTTCACCGTCGGCGCCAGCACCGTCACCGGCATCGGAGTGGTGTCGGGCGTGGAATGCCTGATCGTCGCCAACGACCCGACGGTCAAGGGTGGCACCAGCAACCCATGGACCCTGAAAAAGATCCTGCGGGCCAACCAGATCGCGTTCGAAAACCGGCTGCCCGTCATCTCGCTGGTGGAATCCGGCGGGGCGGACCTGCCCACCCAGAAAGAGATCTTCATCCCCGGCGGCCGGATGTTTCGCGACCTCACCCGCTTGTCGGCGGCCGGCATCCCCACCATCGCGCTGGTGTTCGGCAACTCGACCGCCGGCGGCGCCTACATTCCCGGCATGTCCGATCACGTGGTGATGATCAAGGAACGCTCCAAGGTGTTCCTGGCCGGTCCCCCGCTGGTCAAGATGGCCACCGGTGAGGAATCCGACGACGAATCGCTGGGCGGCGCCGAAATGCATTCCCGGGTCTCCGGTTTGGGGGACTACTTCGCCGTCGACGAGCTCGACGCCATCCGCATCGGGCGCCGCATCGTGGCCCGGCTGAATTGGCTCAAGCAGGGACCGGCCCCGGGGCCCGTGGCCGAGCCGCTGTTCGATGCCGAGGAGCTGATCGGCATCGTGCCCGCGGACCTGCGCATCCCGTTCGACCCCCGCGAGGTGATCGCCCGCATCGTCGACGGGTCCGAGTTCGACGAATTCAAAGCCATGTACGGGTCGTCGCTGGTGACCGGCTGGGCCCGGCTGCACGGTTACCCCCTGGGCATCCTGGCCAACGCGCGCGGCGTGCTGTTCAGCGAGGAGTCGCAGAAGGCGACCCAATTCATCCAGCTGGCCAACCGGTCCAACACGCCACTGTTGTTCCTGCACAACACCACCGGCTACATGGTGGGCAAGGACTACGAGGAGGGCGGGATGATCAAGCACGGCTCGATGATGATCAACGCCGTCTCCAACTCCACGGTCCCGCACATCTCGCTGTTGATCGGCGCCTCCTACGGCGCCGGCCACTACGGCATGTGCGGCCGGGCCTACGACCCCCGCTTCCTGTTCGCCTGGCCCAGCGCCAAATCCGCGGTGATGGGCGGCGCCCAACTTGCGGGCGTCTTGTCGATCGTGGCCCGCGCCGCCGCCGAAGCCCGCGGCCAGCAGGTGGACGAGGAGGCCGACGCCGCGATGCGGGCCGCCGTCGAGGGGCAGATCGAAGCCGAGTCCCTGCCGCTGGTCCTGTCCGGGATGCTCTACGACGACGGGGTGATCGATCCGCGCGACACCCGCACCGTGTTGGGAATGTGTCTGTCCGCCATCGCCAATGGCCCGATCAAGGGGACGTCGAACTTCGGCGTCTTCCGGATGTGAGCCCCATGGTTACTCGAGTGCTGGTCGCCAACCGCGGCGAGATCGCCCGACGTGTCTTCGCCACCTGCCGACGGCTGGGCCTGGGCACCGTCGCCGTCTACACCGACCCGGACGCCGACGCCCCGCACGTCGCCGAGGCCGACGCGCGGGTGCGGCTGCCGAAGACCAACGACTACCTGAACGCCGAGGCGATCATCGCCGCCGCCCGCGCCGCCGGCGCCGACGCGGTGCACCCCGGCTACGGGTTCCTCTCGGAGAACGCCGATTTCGCGGCCGCCGTCCAGGCCGCGGGCCTGAGCTGGATCGGGCCGCCGGTGGACGCGGTGCGGGCGATGGGCTCCAAGATCGAGTCCAAGAAGCTGATGGCCGCCGCCGGAGTCCCGGTGCTCGACGAGCTCGACCCCGACGCCGTCACCGAGACGCAGCTGCCCGTGCTGGTCAAGGCCTCCGCCGGCGGCGGCGGCCGCGGCATGCGGGTGGTGCGCGAACTGTCCGCTCTCGCAAGCGAAGTCGAGGCCGCCCGCCGCGAGGCGCAGTCCGCGTTCGGCGACCCGACCGTGTTCTGCGAGCGCTACCTGCCCACCGGGCACCACATCGAGGTGCAGGTGATGGCCGACACCCACGGCACGGTGTGGGCCGTCGGCGAACGGGAATGCTCCATCCAGCGCCGGCACCAGAAGATCATCGAGGAGGCCCCCTCCCCCTTGGTCGAGCGCATACCGGGCATGCGGGCCAGGCTGTTCGACGCGGCCCGGCTGGCCGCCGGGGCGATCGGGTACACGGGCGCCGGCACGGTCGAGTTCCTCGCCGACGACGACGGCGAGTTCTACTTCCTGGAGATGAACACCCGCCTGCAGGTCGAGCACCCGGTGACCGAGGAAACCACCGGGCTCGACCTGGTGGAACTGCAGCTCGCCGTCGCCGTAGGCGACCGGCTCGACGCCGAACCGCCTGCCGCGCACGGGCATTCGATCGAGGCCCGGCTTTATGCGGAGGATCCCGCCCAGGGCTGGCAGCCACAGGCAGGCCGGGTGGACAACTTCGAGGTGCCGGCGGTCCGATCACGATTCGGCACGCTGGGTCACCGGACGGGCATCCGCCTCGACTCGGGCATCGCCGCCGGGTCGACGGTGTCGATTCACTACGACCCGATGCTGGCCAAGGTCATCTCGTACGCGCCGACCCGCAAGCAGGCGGCACTCGTGCTCGCCGACGCGCTGGCCCGCACCCGGCTGCACGGCCTGCGCACCAACCGTGAGCTGCTGGTCAACGTGCTGCGCCATCACGCGTTCCTCGACGGCGACACCGACACCGCATTTTTCGACACGCATGACCTGACGAAACTGTCGGCCCCCCTGGCCGACGGCGCCACCGTCCGGCTGTCCGCGATCGCCGCCGCGCTCGCCGACGCCGCGCACAACCGCGCGACCGCGCCGGTCCTGGGATCGCTGCCCAGCGGCTGGCGCAACCTGGCGTCCGGCTATCAGGTGAAGACCTACCGCGACGCCGATGGCGGCGAGCATCGGGTCGAATACCGGTTCCCCAGAACGGGATTGCTCCTGGCCGACGACGAGCCGGTCCGGCTGGTCTCGGCGACGGCGGACGAGGTCGCACTCGCCGACGAGTCCGGGGTGGCGTGCGGCTTCGCCGTCGCGCGCTACGGCGACAACGTCTACGTCGACTCGGCGCGCGGCCCCGTTCATCTGGTCGCGCTGCCACGGTTCCCCGAGCCGGGTTCGACCGTCGAGCAGGGTTCCCTGGTGGCGCCCATGCCCGGCAACGTCATCCGCCTCGCCGCCGCGGTCGGCGACACCGTTAGCGCCGGGCAGCCACTGATCTGGCTGGAGGCGATGAAGATGGAACACACCATCACCGCACCCTCCGACGGAGTGCTCGCCGAGCTCAACGTCGATACCGGTCAGCAAGTCGAGGTGGGCGCCGTCCTGGCAAGAGTGGAAGCGCCCCAAGCAGAAGGAGATTCGTAAATGACCGACACCAGCTTCATCGAAAGCGAGGAACGGCAGGCCCTGCGCAAGTCGGTGGCCGCGTGGGCCGCCAACTACGGCAGCGAGTACTACCTCAAGAAGGCGCGCGCGCATGAGCACACCGACGAATTGTGGTCGGAGGCGGGCAAGCTCGGCTTCCTCGGGGTGAACCTGCCCGAGGAATACGGGGGCGGCGGTGCCGGCATGTACGAGCTGTCACTGGTGATGGAGGAGATGGCGGCGGCGGGCAGCGCGTTGCTGCTGATGGTCGTTTCGCCGGCGATCAACGGCACCATCATCAGCAAGTTCGGCACCGAAGAGCAGAAGAGGCGCTGGATCCCGGGCATCGCCGACGGCACCCTGACCATGGCGTTCGCCATCACCGAGCCGGACGCCGGCTCCAACTCGCACAAGATCACCACCACCGCCCGCCGCGACGGCAGCGACTGGATTCTCAAGGGCCAGAAGGTCTACATCTCGGGCATCGACCAGGCGCAGGCCGTGCTGGTGGTGGGTCGCACGGAAGAGGCCAAGACCGGCAAGCTGCGGCCGGCCCTGTTCGTGGTGCCCACCGACGCCCCCGGATTCTCCTACACGCCAATCGAAATGGAGCTGATCAGTCCCGAGCGGCAGTTCCAGGTCTTCCTCGACGACGTCCGGCTGCCGGCCGACGCGCTGGTCGGTTCAGAGGACGCCGCGATCGCGCAGCTCTTCGCCGGCCTGAACCCCGAGAGGATCATGGGCGCCGCCAGCTCGGTGGGGATGGGACGTTTCGCCCTAGAGAAAGCCGCCGACTACGTCAAGACCCGCCAGGTGTGGGGCACGCCGATCGGTGCGCACCAGGGGCTGTCGCATCCGTTGGCGCAGTGCCACATCGAGGTGCAACTGGCCAAGCTGATGATGCAGAAGGCCGCCACGCTCTACGACAGCGGCGACGACGCGGGCGCGGCCGAGGCCGCCAACATGGCCAAATACGCTGCGGCCGAGGCGGCTACCCGCTCGGTCGACCAGGCCGTGCAGTCGATGGGCGGCAATGGGCTGACCAAGGAGTACGGCGTCGCCGCCATGCTCGCCTCGGCCAGGCTCGGGCGGATCGCCCCGGTCAGCCGTGAGATGGTGCTCAACTTCGTGGCGCAGACATCGCTGGGTCTGCCCCGGTCATACTGATGGAAACGCTGGTCGAATACGCCGGTCCCGCCGACAGCGGCGGGCCGTTCGCGCGACTGACGCTGAACTCGCCCCACAACCGCAACGCCCTCTCGACCGCGCTCGTCGAGCAGTTGCATCAGGGGCTGCGCGACGCGGCGGCGGAGCCGGCCGTGCGCGCAGTGGTGCTGGGCCATACGGGCAACACCTTCTGCGCCGGCGCGGACTTGAGCGAGGCCGGCGCGGGCGATCCCTTTGATCTGGCGGTGGCGCGGGCCCGCGAAATGACCGCGGTGATGCGGGCCATCGTCTCCTCGCCGCTGCCGGTCATCGCCGCCATCGACGGGCATGTCCGCGCGGGCGGGTTCGGGCTCGTCGGCGCCTGCGACATCGCCGTCGCCGGCCCGCGCAGCACCTTCGCCCTGACCGAGGCCCGAATCGGCGTCGCCCCGGCGATCATCTCGCTGACCCTGCTGCCGAAGCTGTCGCCACGCGCCGCGGCGCGCTACTACCTGACGGGCGAGACGTTCGACGCCGCCACGGCGACGGACATCGGACTGATCACGATGGCCGCCGAGGACGTCGACGCCGCGGTGGCAAAGCTGCTCGCCGATGTGGGCCGCGGTTCGCCGCAGGGGCTGGCGGCCTCCAAGGCGCTGACCACGGCGGCGGTGCTGGAAGGGTTCGACCGCGACGCCGGACGGCTCGCCGAAGAGTCGGCCCGGCTCTTCGTGTCCGACGAAGCCCGCGAGGGCATGCTGGCGTTTCTGCAGAAGCGCGCCCCGAGCTGGACGAGTTAGCCAGGTGTCAAACAAACCCCGCCGGCCGAACCGGCCGGCGCGGGTCAAGGTTGCAGTTTGACCAATCCTCTTGCGGCAATAGCCGGACGTCGTAGGCTCGTGGGTGATGAGCAACTCCGCGCAACGCGATGCGAACGACACGCGCGACGAATCGTCGCGCGCGGCCGACACTGATCGCATCCAGCTCGCGCAGTTGCTGGCCTACGCGGCCGAGCAGGGCCGGCTGCAGATGAAGGACTACGAAGACCGTCTGACCAGGGCGTATGCCGCGACCACGTACGCGGAACTGGACCAGCTGCGGGCCGATCTGCCGGGCGCACCCATCAGCCCGCGCCGCGGCGGAAAGCCCAACCCTGCGCCGTCCACGCTGTTGCTGGCCCTGCTGAGCGGCTTCGAGCGGCGGGGCCGGTGGAACGTACCCAAGAAGCTGACCACCTTCGCGTTGTGGGGCAACGGCGTGGTGGATCTGCGCTACGCCGACTTCACCTCGACCGAGGTCGACATCCACGCGATGTCGATCATGGGCGCGACGAGAATTTTGCTGCCGCCCGAAGTCAACGTCGAGATTCACGGCCGCGGCGTCATGGGCAACTTCGACCGCAGCGTCCTCGGCCAGGGCACCCCCGGCGCACCCAAGGTGAACATTCGCGGCTTCTCGCTGTGGGGCGCCGTCGGCATCATTCGCAAGGCCCGCCGGCCCCGCGGCGAGCATCAGCCGGGCACGTAATCGAACTTGTCGGGGTTAGGCCCGTTCCGACCCGCTTCACCCTTGTCCAGGGCTGAGATCGCGTCCATGTCGGAGTGATCCAGTTCGAAGTCGAAGATCTCGAAGTTCTCCTTAACCCGTTCCGGGGTCACCGACTTGGGGAAGACGATGTCGCCGCGCTGAATGTGCCAGCGCAACACCACCTGTGCCGCCGTCCTGCCCCGCGCCTCGGCGACGCGGTTGATCACCGGATCGTCGAGCACCCTGCCCTGCGCGATCGGTGCCCACCCCTCGGTGACGATGCCGTGTTCGCGTCCGTACGCCCGGACCTGTTCGTTACCGAAGTAGGGGTGAACCTCGATCTGGTTGACCGACGGGACGGTGTCGGTTTCGTTTGCGAGCCGATCCAGGTGTGGGACTTGGAAATTCGAGACGCCGATGCTGCGGGCGCGCCCGTCGCGGGCGAACTCTTCGAACACTTTCCAGGTCGAGACGAAGTCGCCGTCATAGAGCGTGGGCAGCGGCCAGTGGATGAGGAACAGGTCCACGTAGTCCGACCCGAGGGCCTTGAGGGTTCCGTCGAAGGCGCGGCGCGCGTCGTCGGGTTTGTGGAACCCGTTGTTGAGCTTGCTGGTGATGAACACGTCGGCGCGGTCGAGACCCGCGTCCCGGATGCCTTGTCCGACTTCGGATTCGTTGCCGTACATCTCGGCGGTGTCGATGTGCCGGTAGCCGATCTCGAGCGCTGTCTTGACCGCCGCCACAGTCTGGTCGGGCTTGATCTGGAACACGCCGAAACCGAGCTGCGGAATGCCGACACCATCGTTGAGTTCGATCGTTGGAACCTTGCTCATGCATCTCCTCCTTCGTGACGTCCTATACCCGGTCGGCCGCGGTCTTATCGGCGGCAACGAGCATCCCGCTACGAGGGCGCGCCCGATACCCCAGCCTGGCCGAGGCCGGACGTGCGTGTCTTCGCCGCTGGCGTCCATTGACGCTGCGGGCCACCGCCAGTGAGCGCATGCCGGCTAGCCGCAACCCGGGCGGGCTAGCGGCGGCGCGACCGCAGGTAGTCGCCCACCACGGCCGCGCCCAGGCCGTCGAGGTCGGGCACCACGACGCGTCCCTCGACGCGCCGGGCGACCTGGTCGATGAACCGGGCCAGGCCGGGGTCGCTGCCCAGCCGGAAGATCGTGATCTGCGCGCCCAGGCGGGCCATGTCGTCGAAGCCGCGCACGGTATGGGCGATGGTCCGCGGGTGCGGCGGGTAATCGAAAAACACGGTGGTGCCGTCACCGTCGAAATCCTCCAGGTGGGCGGTGGGCTCACCGTCGGTCACCACCAGGACGACGGGCTGCGCGTTGGGGTGCCGCCGGAGGTGCCGGCCGGCCAACGCCAGCGCGTGATGCAGGTTGGTGCCCTGCTCGTAGACGCCCTCCAGGCCGGTGAGCTCGGCGGCGGTCACCGTCCGGGCGTACCGGCCGAACGCGATGATCTGCAAGGCGTCGGAACGAAATCGCGTGCATACCAGGTGATTGAGCGCCAGCGCCGTCTGCTTCATCGGCAGCCAGCGATTCTCCATCACCATCGAGAACGACGTGTCCACCAGCAGGGCGACCGCGGCCTGGGTACGCGTCTCGGTCTCGGAGACCTCGACGTCGTCCACGGTGATCTTCAGCGATCCGGTACCGCCGTCCAGGGTGGCCGTTCCGGCCTGCCGCAGCACCGCGTTGGTCAGCGTGCGGGAGATGTTCCACGGCTCGGTGTCACCGAACTGCCACGGCCGGGTGGCGCCGGTGAGTTCGCCGGCCGCTCCCGCGCGCCGATGGTCGCGCTCGCCGCGCCGGCCGGAAAGCTGTTGCGCCACATCGCGTAACGCCGTCTCGCCCAGCCTGCGCATGGCCTTCGGGGAGAGCCGCCACTGGCCGTCGGAACCCCGGTCCAGGAATCCCTGATTGACCAGCGCCCGTTCCAAGTCGGCGAGCGTGCGCGCGTCGACGGCGGCCTGGTCGCCGAGCTGGCGGGCCAGCGCGTCGAGATCGACGTCGTCCATGGTGGCGCCCGGGTAGCTTTGCGAAAGCTGCTCGGCCAGTTGCTCGAGCTCGGCGACGTCGGCCAGCGCCTGCGTGCCCTCGCCCATGCCGAACGGGTTGTCGCCGGAGAACTCCTCGGACCCGGTCCAGTCCTCCCCCGGCCGGGCGGCCTGCAGGTGCGCGTCGAGCCGGTTCAGCGCCTGCATCAGCGCGGGCGACCCGAATGCCTGCTGCGCCAACGCATCCAGCTCGGCCCGCTGGTCGGGGCTCAGGCTGTTGCGGAAGCGTTGCGCGGCCGCGGCGCGCTTGGCCAGCGAGTCCAGCAGCTCGTCGACGTTGCGCGGGTTCTCCGGGAAGAACTCGCCGTGTTTGTTCATGAAGTCCTGAAAGTCCTGCTGGGTGTCCTCACCGCGGCCGTGCTTGTCCAGCAGGTCGTTGAGGTCGTTCAGCATGTCGTTGACGCGCTGGCGGTCCTCGTCGGTGGCGCCCTGCAGCGCCTCCTTCATCCCGGCGAAGCGCTGGTCGAGCATCTCGCGGCCGAGCAGATCCTTGATCTGGTCGTACTTTTCGCGGGCCTCGTTGCTGCGCCAGTTGTAGTCGGAGAGCTCCTGAACGGCCTTGGCCGGCGAGGCCGGCAGGGCATCGAGCTGGAGTTCGCCGAAGCGCGCGTCGTCGTCGAGCGCGCGGGCCAGTTCTTTGCGTTCGGCCAGCACCGCCTCGTCGAGCAGCTTCTTGATCTCCTGCAGGGTGCCGTCCAAGTTGTTGCGGCGCAACAATTCCCGTCGGCGCCGGTTCGCCTCGGCCGCCAGCCGGTCGGCGCCGGGCATGTTCTTGGTGCCGCGGCGCAGCAGCTCGGACAGCGCGCGGCGCGGCGAGGTGCCGGCCATCACGTCCTGCCCGATCTGCTCGAGGGCCTCGCGCAGATCCACCGGCGGGGCCAGCGGGTCCGGCCCGCCGGTGTACGCCGAGTACCGCGACGAATGCCCTTTACCCATAGACGGTTTGGCCCTCCCCGGACACCTTGTCGATCCGCTTGGCCAGATACAGGGCCTCCAGCGCGAGCTCCAGCGCGGCGGCGCGCTCGCCCTCGGACTGCGCGTTGACCTTGGCCGCGATCTTGTCCACCACGGGCAGGGCCGGAACCGCGGCCAGCACGTCCTTGGCCGACACCCGCTCGCCCGTCGTGACCGCCGAACCGCCCTCGACCGCGGACCCCAGCGAC
>NZ_LZJM01000010.1:0-850 GCF_001667665.1 Mycobacterium sp. E342 | reverse complement strand
AGCGGCTGCGTGAAGTGGGACGGCAGTTGTTCGAGACGCTGTTTAGCGGTCCGGTGTTGGGCTCCTATCGGGCCAGCCTGGGTGTTGCGCAGCAGCGCGGTGAACCGTTGCGGGTGGTGCTGCGCCTGACCGCACCGCAGCTTGCCGCACTGCCGTGGGAGGCGTTGTTTGATGCCGAGATCGACGCGTACATCTGCCGCAAGGAGCCGCTGGTGCGGCACGTGCCCGCTCCCTTTACCCCCGAACCTTTGAAGGTGACCCCTCCCCTGCGGGTGCTGGGTCTGGTCGCCTCACCGCGCGGGATGCCCGCTTTGGATGTTGCTGCTGAGCAGGAGCATCTCTCCGATGCCCTGGCGGCCCCGATCGGCGAAGGCTTGATCAAACTGGAGTGGCTGGTGCAGGCCAGTTGGGATGATGTGCAGGATAAGTTGTTAGCGCCCAGAAAGTGGCATGTGCTGCACTTCATCGGCCACGGCGACTACGACACGACCACGGATCAGGGTCAAATCGCCCTGGTTGGTGAAGGCGGCCAGGCGAATTTGGTGGGAGCCGACCAACTGGCCGACCTGCTGTATCAGCCCGACGGCACTCTTCGGCTGGTGGTGTTGAACTCCTGCTCTTCCGGCGAAGAAGGATCCCAGGATGTGTTCTCCGGAACCGCCGCCGCTCTGGTGCGTGGCGGCATCAGCGCGGTGGCCGCCATGCAGTTCAGCGTGAGCGACCGCGCTGCGATCGACTTCGCCCGGGGCTTCTACTCCGCAATCGCTCACGGACGAGACGTTGACGATGCGGTGGTTGAAGGCCGAAAATCCATCCTCGGTGCGCCCGGAACCCTCGAATGGGTCACCCC
>NZ_LZJM01000009.1:0-51803 GCF_001667665.1 Mycobacterium sp. E342 | reverse complement strand
CGGCGGTCATGATGTCCAGGTTGCCCGCATAGGGGGGCAGGTAATCGCCGGCGCCCTCGACCTCGACGAACGTGGTGACCACCGCCTGACCGCCGGAGTTGAGCGACGGCTCGTCGAACTGCGGCTCGTTGAGCAGCCGGTATCCGGGCACATAGGTCTGCACCTCGGCCACCACGTCGTGAATGGACTGGGCGATGGCGTCGCGGTCGGCGTCCTCGGGGATGGCGCAGAAGATGGTGTCGCGCATGATCATCGGCGGATCGGCCGGATTCAGGATGATGATCGCCTTACCGCGCGTGGCGCCACCGATCGTCTCCACACCGCGGCTGGTGGTCTTGGTGAACTCATCGATGTTCGCCCGCGTCCCAGGCCCCGCCGACACCGAGGACACCGACGCCACGATCTCGGCATACGGCACCTCCACCACCCGGCTGACGGCGTAGACGATGGGGATGGTGGCCTGCCCCCCGCAGGTGATCATGTTGACGTTCGGCGCGTCCAAATGCTGGCGCAAATTCGCCGGCGGGATCACCGCCGGGCCCACTGCCGCCGGGGTCAAATCGATCGCCCGAATACCGGCGGCCGCATACTTCGGTGCGGCGCCGCGGTGCACATAGGCGCTGGTTGCCTCGAACACCAGATCGGGCTTCTCCGACTGGGCCAACAACCAGTCCACCCCCTCGTGGGTGGTCTCCAAGCCCAGCTTGCGAGCCCGGGCCAGCCCCTCGCTTTCGGGGTCGATACCCACCATCCACCGCGGCTCCAGCCAGTCCGATCGCAGCAGCTTGTACAGCAGGTCAGTACTGATGTTCCCCGACCCGACAATGGCCACACTCGCCTTAGCCGGCATGACGCTCCCCTTCGCGAAGCTCTCGATATTTAAGTCCGACGATTTAATTCGAGACTATTCGAACGACAAATGAACAGAGCCAAGGCCGGTGAACTCGGCGACGAACTCGTCTCCGGCGTGCGCGTCGATGGCCCGCGTGCAGGACCCGGGCAGCACCAGGTCGCCCTTGCGCAACCGCACGCCGAAGGCCTCCACCTTGCGGGCCAGCCAGGCCACCGCGGTGACCGGGTTACCCAACACCGCGTCGGTGCGGCCCTTGGCGACCACCTCACCGTTGCAGCGCAGCACCGCATCGATGCCCTTGACGTCGATGTCGCGCGGCGCAACGCGACCCTTGCCCAGCACGAAGCCGGCCGACGACGCGTTGTCGGCGATGGTGTCGCACAACTCGATCTTCCAATCGGTGATCCGGGTATCGATCAACTCGATCGAGGGCACCAACGCCTCGGTGCCGGCCAGCACATCCTCCTCGGTGCACTCGGCTCCCGGCAGGTCGGCGTTCAGCAGGAAACCCACCTCCACCTCCACCCGCGGCCACAGATACCGGTTCGCCTTCACCGGGATGTCCTCGAACAACTGCATCTCGTCCAGCAAATGCCCATAATCCGGCTCGTCGACCCCCATCATCTGCTGGATCGCCTTGGACGACAGCCCCACCTTGTGCCCCAGCACCCGCGCCCCCTCGGCCACCCGCTGACGGATGTTGATCAGCTGAATCTCATACGCGTCGACCACGTCGATGTCCGGGTGGACGGCGGTCAGCGGGGCGATCGGCTCGCGGCTTCGCTCGGCCTGCGCCAGTTCGGCAGCAAGCTCGTCGCGCGTTGCAACACTGAGCATCTGCGGAAGTCTCCTCGTTCGTGTGACCGGCCCAGTAGCGCCCGGCCCGGGCAATTCTATAACGTGTTCTACATGACAGCACAGGAGCTCGACGTCGTCGTGGTCGGGAGCGGCGGAGCCGGCATGGTAGCTGCCCTTACCGCCGCTCACCGGGGCCTTTCCACAGTGGTCATCGAGAAGGCTGCGCATTTCGGTGGCTCGACCGCGCGATCGGGTGGAGGTGTCTGGATCCCCAACAACGAGATCCTCAAGCGTGACGGCGTCCGGGACAGCCGCGAGGCGGCCCGGACCTATCTGCACGGCATCGTCGGCAACGTCGTCGAGCCGGAACGCATCGACACCTACCTCAACCGCGGGCCCGAGATGCTGTCCTTCGTGCTGGAGCACACCCCGCTGAAAATGTGCTGGGTTCCGCGCTACTCGGACTATTACCCCGAGGCCCCGGGCGGCCGCGCCGAGGGCCGCTCGATCGAGCCGAAGCCGTTCGACGCCCGCAAGCTGGGCGCCGATATGCCCGGATTGGAGCCCGCGTACGGCAAGGTTCCGCTCAATGTCGTTGTGATGCAGCAGGACTATGTGCGGCTGAACCAGCTGAAGCGCCACCCGCGGGGCGTGCTGCGAAGCCTGAAGGTCGGCGCCCGAACCATGTGGGCGAAGGCGACCGGCAAGAACCTGGTGGGCATGGGCCGGGCGTTGATCGGTCCGCTGCGCATCGGGCTGCAGCGGGCCGGCGTTCCGGTATTGCTGAACACCGCGCTCACCGACCTCTACGTCGAGGACGGTGTGGTGCGCGGCGTCTACGTTCGGGACACGGGCGCATCGGAGTCCGCGGAGCCGCGGCTGATCCGGGCCCGCCGCGGTGTGATCCTCGCCTCCGGCGGGTTCGAGCACAACGAGCAGATGCGGGTGAAGTACCAGCGCGCGCCGATCACGACGGAGTGGACCGTGGGCGCCAAGGCCAACACCGGCGACGGCATCGTCGCCGCCGAAAAGCTTGGCGCCGCACTGGAACTGATGGAAGACGCCTGGTGGGGCCCGACCGTGCCGCTGGTGGGCGCGCCGTGGTTCGCGTTGTCGGAACGCAATTCGCCGGGATCGATCATCGTCAACATGTCGGGCAAGCGGTTCATGAACGAGTCCATGCCCTATGTCGAGGCCTGCCACCACATGTACGGCGGGGAATACGGCCAGGGTCCGGGCCCGGGCGAGAACATCCCGGCGTGGCTGGTGTTCGACCAGCAGTACCGCGACCGCTACATCTTTGCGGGATTGCAACCGGGGCAACGCATTCCACGCAAATGGCTGGAGTCCGGGGTCATCATCCAGGCCGACACTCTCGATGAGCTGGCCCAGAAGGCGGGCCTTCCGGTCGCCGAGTTCACCGCGACGGTGGCGCGCTTCAACGGCTTCGCCAGGTCGGGCGTCGACGAGGACTACCACCGCGGTGAGAGCGCCTACGACCGCTACTACGGTGACCCGACCAACAAGCCGAACCCCAACCTCGGCGAGCTCACGCACGCGCCGTACTACGCCGCCAAGATGGTGCCGGGCGACCTGGGCACCAAAGGCGGTATCCGCACCGACGTCCAT
This sequence comes from Mycobacterium sp. E342, assembly GCF_001667665.1. NCBI lineage: Bacteria > Bacillati > Actinomycetota > Actinomycetes > Mycobacteriales > Mycobacteriaceae > Mycobacterium > Mycobacterium sp. E342. Next base: position 48,523 of record NZ_LZJM01000009.1, on the reverse strand, counting down.
GGCCGCGCGCTGCGCGACGACGGCTCCATCATCGAGGGCCTTTACGCCGCAGGCAATGTCAGTGCCCCGGTGATGGGACACACCTACCCCGGTCCGGGCGGCACGATTGGCCCGGCCATGACCTTCGGCTACCTGGCCGCACTGCACATAGCGGGGGAAAGCTGACATGCCCATTGATGTAGGCGTCGCACTGGCGGCCGAGCTGGACCCCATCGACTTCGCTTGGACGAGCAGCGATGTGCAGCTCTACCACTTGGCTCTGGGTGCCGGCAGGGATCCGATGGACCCGCGCGAACTGCGCTACCTCGTCGACGACACACCGCAGGTCCTGCCGACGTTCGGCAACGTCGCGGCCTCCTTCCACATGACCAAGCCGCCTACCGTGCAGTTCCCCGGTATCGACATCGAGCTGGGCAGGGTGCTGCACGCCAGCGAGCGAGTGGAGGTGCCCGGGCCGCTGCCGCCCTCGGGATCCGCCCGCGCCGTCACCCGCTTCACCGACATCTGGGACAAGGGCAAGGCCGCGGTGATCTGGAGCGAGACGACGGTCAGCGCGCCCGACGGCACGCTGCTGTGGACGCAGCGGCGGTCCATCTTCGCCCGCGGCGAGGGCGGATTCGGCGGCGAACGCGGGCCGTCCTCATCGGACGCCGCGCCCGACCGCGCCCCCGACGTGGAGGTCGCGGTGCCGATCCTGCCGCAGCAGGCGCTGCTGTACCGGCTCTGCGGCGATCGCAACCCGCTGCATTCCGACCCGGAATTCGCTGCGGCGAACGGCTTTCCGCGGCCCATCCTGCACGGCCTGTGCACGTACGGCATGGCGTGCAAGGCCATCGTGGACACGATGCTGGACGGCGACGCCGGGGCGGTGGCCGCCTACGGCGCGCGCTTCGCCGGTGTGGCGTTCCCCGGTGAGACCCTCAACGTCGGGATCTGGAAGGAAGACGGGCGACTGCTGGCCACCGTCGTCGCGCCCTCGCGCGACAACGCGGTGGTGCTCTCCGGCGTCGAGTTGGTGCCCGCCTAGGGCTAGCTTTTCACCCCCTCCACGCCGAGCGTGAAGTTAGTCTCACGTTCGGCGTCGAGCGTGAAACTAATTTCACGCTCGACGGGCACGAGCCGCGCGGACTCGGCGGATGATGTCGGCCGGCCGATCACCCGCGACCACCCGGATGACGATCCACCCGAGGCGCTCGAGCGTCTCCAGCCTCCGGACGTCCCAGGTATATTGCCGGCGATCGCTGCGGTGCTGCTCGCCGTCATACTCAACCGCGACTTTCAACTCGTCCCAGCCCATGTCCAAATATGCGACTGCGCTTCCGAATTCATTGAGTACTGGAATTTGGGTTTGCGGCCTCGGTAATCCTGCCTGGATCAGGACGACGCGCAGCCAAGACTCCTTCGGAGACTGTGCTCCGCCGTCGAAGAGAGCTATCGCCTCCCTTGCCTGCACGATGCCCCGGCGGCCCGAGTACCTTTCCGCGAGCAGCTCGACATCCGCCGCCTTGATTCGCGTTGCACGTGCCAACGCATCGATGCCGGCCACTGCGGAGGTGGTCGGGTACCAGCAGCCGAGGTCGAGAGCCGTCCGGGCTGCCGACGTCACCGAGATCCCGGCTATGACAACAATCTCGTCATCATCGATGCGATCTGCATGAGCCCTGATCCCGGCCTGACGGTGGCGGTTGTCGTGAATGAGGTCCACCACCGTCGCGCCATCCACCCACTTGCTCCCGTGTAGCGCCGCCGCAGAGAAGCCGGCGACCACACCCTGGCGCCCGCTCCACAACCAACCGGCCCTCGCTCGCAGCTCGGCAGTGACTTCTGAATCCCGGCCGACATACACATCTCGGAAAAGTCGGATACAGGCGGTGCTCAGCTGACTTCGGCTCAATACGCCTCGAGCGACGGCCTCACTGCCAAGGAACGGCTCCCCCACGACGGCAGCGTCGCACGAGCCGCTCTCAGCGTCACTTCACTCGTCGAGTGTGAAGTTAGTTTCACGCTCGACCGCGACCGTGAAACTAACTTCACACTCGCGGATGCCGGGCCCCGGGCGCTCGGCCGCGCAGGCCTAGCCCAGGATCAAGCCCGACGTGGGGACACCGGTGCCCGCCGTCACCAGAACGTGCTCGACGTCGGGCACCGGGTTCACCGAGGTGCCACGCAGCTGCCGTACACCCTCGGCGATCCCGTTCATCCCGTGGATGTAGGCCTCGCCGAGTTGGCCGCCGTGCGTGTTGATGGGAAGCCGCCCACCGATCTCGATCGCACCGTCGGCGATGAAGTCCTTCGCCTCCCCCTTGCCGCAGAATCCCAACTCCTCCAACTGAATCAGCGTGAAGGGAGTGAAGTGGTCGTAGAGGATGGCGGTCTGAATGTCGGATGGCTTCAGGCCGGACTGTTGCCACAGCTGCTGTCCCACCACGCCCATCTCGGGCAGACCCAGTTCCGGTCGGTAGTAGCTGACCATCGTGTACTGGTCGGGGCTCGAGCCCTGCGACGCCGCCTCGATGACGGCCGACCGCTGCTTGAGGTCCCGCGCGCGCTCGACGGATGTCACCACGATCGCGACCGCGCCGTCGGTCTCCTGGCAGCAGTCCAGCAGCCGCAGCGGCTCGGCGATCCATCGCGAATTCTGATGATCATCAATGGTTATCGGCTTCTCGTAGAAGTAAGCCTTGGGGTTCTTGGCGGCGTGTTTGCGGTCGGCCACCGAGATCACACCGAAGTCGCGGCTGGTGGCACCGGACAGGTGCATGTAGCGCCGCGCGATCATGGCGACCTGCGCGGCCGGCGTCGAGAGCCCGTGCGGGTAGGAGAAGGAGTTGTCCGCAGCGGTCGAATCCGCCTGTGCGCGAGCGTCGCCCGCCAGCCGGGTCTGCACCTGACCGAACCGCATGCCCGACCGCTCGTTGAACGCCCGGTACGCCACCACGACGTCGGCCACCCCGGTGGCGACGGCGATCGCGGCCTGCTGAACGGTCGCGCACGCGGCGCCGCCACCGTAGCCGATCTGCGAGAAGAACTTCAGGTCACCGATGCCGACCGCCCGCGCCACCGCCGTCTCGTTGTTGGTGTCCATCGTGAAGGTGGTCAGCCCGTCGACGTCCGCCGGGGTCAGCCCGGCGTCGTCCAACGCGTCCAAAACCGCCTCGGCCGCGAGCCGCAACTCGCTGCGGCCGGAGTCCTTCGAGAAGTCGGTGGCACCGATGCCGACGATCGCGGCTTTACCCGACAACATCAGGAGTCCCCCATCGTCAGCGTCACCGTCGCGATCACGTGGTCACCAAGGCTGTTGCGCCCGAACACCTTCACCGTGATCAGGCCGTCGTCCACGGCGGTCACCTCGCCGGAGAAGGTGACCGTGTCGTAGGCGTACCACGGCACCCCGAGCCGCAGCCCGATCGACTTGATCAGCGCAGACGGGCCCGCCCAGTCGGTGACGTAGCGCTGCACCAGCCCGGTGTCGGTCAAGATGTTGACGAAGATGTCCTTCGACCCTTTGGCCTGCGCCAGATCCCGGTCGTGGTGCACGTCCTGGAAGTCGCGGGTGGCCAGGGCCGTCGAGATGATGAAGGTCGGATCGCCGTGCAGCTTGAGCTCGGGCAGCGTCGTGCCGACTTCGATGGCCGGTGCGCTCATGCCTCGGGCTCCCAGGCATACAGTGTCCACTCGGGGCCGGTGTCGCCCGCCGGAAAGTCGATATAGGTTGCGCGCACCGGCATTCCAATCTCCACGTCGGCGGGGTCCACCCCGCGCAGCTCGCCCAGCATTCGCACGCCCTCGTCGAGCTCGACCAACGCGATCACGAACGGCAGCGTGCGGCCCGGCACCTTCGGCGCATGATGCACGACGAAACTGAACACCGTGCCCTTGCCGGAGGCCACCACGTAGTCGATCGGGGCGGCTTTGTCCTGCCATACCGCCGGCACCGGCGGGTGCTGCAGGCTCCCGTCGGGCCGGCGCTGGATCCTTAGCTCGTGCGCCTTTACGCCCTCCCAGAAGAAGGCCGTATCGCGCGACGACGCGGGGCGCATCATCGCTTCGGGATCCAGGTCCGCGGGCACCGAGGACGGCGTGGCATCCGACTCGCGGGGCTTGAATTTGAGTATGCGCCAATTCATCTCGGCGACGTCCTCGTCGCCCACCCGCCAGATGATGTGCTGGTTGATGAAGTAGCCCTCACCCAGGCCGGTCTGCTTGGGGCCCACCACGTCGCCCATCTCGGAGGTGATGCTGACGTGCTCGCCGGGCTGCAGGTAGCGGTGGTAGGTCTGTTCGCAGTTGGTGGCGACGACGCCGATGTAGCCCGCGTCGTCGAACAGCTGCATGATCGGGCCCATCGGGTCGTCCTTCGGACGTTCCCCGCCCAGGCCGAACATGGTCCACACCTGAATCATGGCCGGCGGGGCCACGATTCCCGGGTGCCCGACGGCGCGGGCCGCGGCCTCGTCGACGTAGATGGGGTTCTTGTCGCCGATGGCCTCCACCCAGTTGTTGATCATCGGCTGGTTGACCGGGTCGCGGCCGGCGCGCGGCTTCGGGCCGCCGGCCGCCTTGATCTCCGCGACGGCGTCCTGGATGTCGGTCACCGGGGAACCCTCGGCACTTTGAGACCGGCGGCCGCGATCATCTCTCGCATGACTTCGTTCACGCCTCCACCGAAGGTGATCACCAGGTTCCGCTTGGTTTGCGAGTCCAACCATTTGAGCAGCTCGGCGGTGTCCGCCTCGGCGGGGTTGCCATACTTGCCGACGATTTCCTCGGCGAGCCGGCCGATGCGCTGGATGCGCTCGGTGCCAAAGACTTTGGTCGACGCGGCGTCGGCCACGTTGATGTCCTCACCCGCGGCGGCCACCTGCCAGTTCAGCAGCTCGTTGATCCGCCACGTCGCGTGGATCTCGCCGAGCGCGCACTTGACGTCGGCGTGGTCGATCGGCGTGACCCCGTCCGCACCCGGCTTCGACGCCCAGGCATGCACTCGGTCGTAGATGCCGGCGATGCGACCGGCGGGGCCCAGCATGACCCGTTCGTTGTTGAGCTGGGTGGTGATGAGTTTCCACCCGCCGTTCTCCTCGCCGACCAGCATGTCGGCGGGCACGCGCACGTCGTTGTAATAAGTGGCGTTGGTGTGGTGGGCGCCGTCGGACAGGATGACGGGCGTCCACGAGTAGCCCGGATCCTTGGTGTCGACGATCAGTATCGAGATGCCCTTGTGTTTCACCGCTTCCGGGTCCGTGCGGCAGGCCAGCCAGATGTAGTCCGCGTCGTGTCCGCCGGTGGTCCACATCTTCTGGCCGTTGACGATGTACTCATCACCGTGGCGCACGGCGGTGGTGCGCAGCGAAGCCAGGTCGGTCCCCGCCTCGGGCTCGCTGTAACCGATCGCGAAGTGAACCTCACCCGCCAGGATCGCCGGCAGGAACTTCTTCTTCTGCATCTCGCTGCCGAACTGCTGCAGAGTCGGGCCGACGGTCTGCAACGTCACGGCGGGCAGGGGCACGTCGGCCCGATGCGCCTCGTTGACGAAGATCGACTGCTCGATCGGTCCGAAGCCCAAGCCGCCGAACTCCTTTGGCCACCCAACCCCGAGCTTGCCGTCCTTGCCCATCCGCCGGATCACGGCGCGGTAGGCCTCGTTGTGACGGTCCTGCTCCATCGCCTTCATCTCGTCGGACGAGATGAGGTTCGAGAAGTATTCGCGTAGTTCCGCCTGCAGCTGGCGCTGCTCTGGAGTCAGGTCTATGAACATTGCGCTCCCACCAGGTCGAGACGATGAGAAGGCCCACCCAGCAGCCGGGTCAGGTCTTTGATCGTGGAATAGTACCGGTGCATCGGATAGGTGATGTCCATTCCCATGCCGCCGTGCAGGTGGTGGCAGAGCTGCATCACCGGCGCAGCCTGCGAGGCGATCCAGTACCCGAGGACATCCAGATCATCGTCGGCGTCCCGGCCCTCCGACAGCCGCCACGCGACCGACTTCGCCGCCAAATCGATGGTGCGCGAGGCGATGTACACCTCGGCGAGCTGGGCCGCGACGGTCTGAAACGTCGACAGTGGTTTGCCGAACTGCTTGCGGTTGGCCACGTAGTCCGCGGTGAGGCGCAGTGCCCCGGCCACCAGCCCGTCGGCGTAGGCGCCGACGGCCACCAGCGCCAGCTGGTTGACTCGAGACGCCGTCGCGCCCGCCAGGACGTCGGAGTCGCCGACGGCCACGTCGGCGAACGTCACCGTGTATTCCTCGGCGCCGCTCGACGTCGGGGTCTGGACCAACTGCACACCGTCGGCCTTGGGCGACACGACGACGACCGCGCTGTCCGCGGTGACGATCATCCAATCCGCTTGTGCGGCATAGCCGACGCCGACCTTGGTACCCGACAGCCGCCCGCCGGCGAAGGTGGTCGACGGTCGGTCGGGCAGCGCGGTGCCGGGCTCGTTCAGGGCGGCCGTCAGCACGCCGCCCTTGGTGACGCCGGCCAGGAAACGGTCCTGCTGCTCCTCGGATGCGAGGTCGAGCAGTGGCACCACGCCGAAGCCGAGCGTGGCCAGCGCGGGCGTGATGGCGCCGTGGCGGCCCGCCTCGGTCAGCACCGTGGCGACCTCGGGCAGCCCCACGCCGTCGCCGCCGAGCCGCTCGGGCACCGGCAGCGCGGTCACGCCCCCACTGACCAACGCGTCCCAGCTCAGGTCCCGGCCCAGCACCGAGGTCACCACGTCGGCGACGGCCTGTTGCGTCGCGGTCAGATTGAAGTCCATCAGGACGTCACCGCGCGGTTCCGGCGTAGTCGACCTGCCAGTGCTTGATGCCGTTGAGCCAGCCCGACCGCAGCCGCTCGGGCTCGCCGATCGGCTTGAGGTCCGGCATGTGGTCGGCGACCGCGTTGAAGATCAGGTTGATGGTCATGCGGGCCAGGTTCGCGCCGATGCAGTAGTGCGCGCCCGTACCGCCGAAACCGACGTGGGGATTCGGGTCGCGCAGGATGTTGAAGGTGTGCGGGTCCTCGAAGACCTCTTCGTCGAAGTTGGCCGACCGGTAGGACATCACCACCCGCTGACCCTTCTTGATCTGCACGCCGGCCAGCTCGGTGTCCTCGCTGGCGGTGCGCTGGAAGGCCGATACCGGGGTGGCCCACCGGATGATCTCGTCGGCGGTGGTCGACGGGCGCTCCTTCTTGAACAGCTCCCATTGATCGGGGTTGTTCGCCATGGCGATCATGCCGTGGGTGATCGAGTTCCGCGTGGTCTCGTTGCCCGCCACGGCGAGCATGACGACGAAGAAACCGAACTCGTCATCGGAGAGCTTTTCACCCTCGATGTCGGCCTGGACGAGGGTGGTGACGATGTCGTCGGTGGGGTTCTTGCCCCGCTCCTCGGCCATGGCCATCGCGTACGTGATCAGCTCCATGGACGACTGGGCGGGATCGACGTGGGCGTACTCGGGGTCGGTGCCACCGGTCATCTCGTTGGACCAGCGGAACAGCTTGTCGCGGTCCTCCTGCGGGACGCCGAGCAGGCCGGCGATGGCCTGCAACGGCAGCTCGCATGAGACCTGCTCGACGAAGTCGCCGCTGCCCTCGGCCGCGGCGGTCTTGGCGATGTTCTGGGCGCGCTGGGCCAGTTCGGCTTCCAGCCGCCCGATGGCCCGCGGCGTGAATCCGCGGGAGATGATCTTGCGCAGCCGGGTGTGGTGCGGCGCGTCCATGTTGAGCATGACGCTGCGCTGCAGCTCGACCTGCTCGCGCTTCATCTCCGGCGGCCAGGTCGGGATGGCGCCGTTCATCCAGCTGGAGAAGATGTCGCTGCGTTTCGACACCTCCTTGACGTCGGCGTGCTTGGTGACGATCCAATAGCCGTGGTCCTCGAACCCGCCCGCGCCGTTGGGGATGTCGACCCAGTGGATCGGCTCCGCCTTGCGGAGCAAGGCGAGTTCCTCCACGGGCAACCCCGCGAGGTTGACGTCGGGGTCCAGGAAGTCGAAATCGGCGGGAATGTTGGGGGGTGCCATGATGTGTGCGCTCCTCAATTGCAACGTGTTCTAGTGCCAGTAAAACACGGCTCCTAGGCAGATAAAAGGCAGGTCATCATCCTCGCTTGTCAGAGTAATGAAACGTGTTCTAGCCTGACGGAATGGGTAACCCGGTAATCGTCGAAGCCACCCGCAGCCCGATCGGCAAGCGGAACGGCTGGCTGTCAGGACTGCACGCCACCGAGCTCCTCGGTGCGGTGCAGAAGGCACTGGTGGAGAAGGCCGGCATCGATCCGGCCGATGTCGAACAGGTGATCGGCGGCTGCGTGACGCAGTTCGGCGAGCAGTCCAACAACATCACCAGGGTCAGCTGGCTGGTCGCCGGGCTGCCGGAGCACGTCGGCGCCACGACCGTGGACTGCCAGTGCGGCAGCAGCCAGCAGGCCAACGGCCTGATCGCCGGCCTGATCGCGGCGGGTGCCATCGACGTCGGCATCGCGTGCGGCATCGAGGCCATGAGCCGCGTCGGCCTCGGCGCCAACGCCGGTCCCGACCGCAGCATCCTGCGGCCCGCGTCGTGGGACATCGACCTGCCCGACCAGTTCACCGCGGCCGAGCGGATCGCCAAGCGGCGTGGCATCACCCGCGACGACCTCGACGAGTTCGGGTACCAGTCCCAGGCCAAGGCCAAGCTGGCGTGGGAGGAAGGCCGTTTCGACCGCGAGATCTCCCCGATCGAGGCGCCGGCGCTGGACGAGAACAAGCAACCGACCTCGGAGCGGGTGACCATCTCCCGCGACCAGGGCCTGCGCGAAACCACGCTGTCCGGGCTTTCCGCGCTGAAGCCGGTCATCGACGGTGGCTTTCACACCGCGGGAACGTCCTCGCAGATTTCCGACGGGGCCGCGGCCGTGCTGTGGATGGACGAGGACAAGGCCAAGGCTCTCGGGCTGCGTCCGCGGGCGCGCATCGTCAGCCAGGCGCTGGTCGGCGCCGAGCCCTACTACCACCTGGACGGCCCGGTGCAGTCGACGGCCAAGGTGTTGGAGAAGGCCGGCATGAAGATGGGTGACATCGACATCACCGAAATCAACGAGGCGTTCGCCTCCGTCGTGCTGTCCTGGGCCCGGGTGCACAATCCGGACATGGACAAGGTGAACGTCAACGGCGGCGCCATCGCGCTGGGCCACCCGGTGGGCAGCACCGGCAGCCGGCTGATCACCACCGCGCTGCACGAGCTGGAGCGCACCGACCAGAGCACCGCGCTGATCACCATGTGCGCGGGCGGCGCCCTGTCCACCGGCACCATCATCGAGCGCATCTAGCCCGTCTTGATCGTCTCCGAAGCGGGCCGCATCGCCGCGGCGCAGTCCTACATCGACGCGCTCGTCAGCCATGACGGTGACTCCGTTCCATTCGCCGCCCGGTGCACCCGCGTCGAGCAGGGGTTCAAGAACGGGTTCTCCGGAAACCACTTGCGCCGCAGTCTCAATCGCGGGGCGCAGTACCGATTGCTCGCCGACACCACGCCGCCCGACTACCGGATCGAGGGCGACGCGGTGCACGCGGCCTACACCGTGCTGACCAAGGCGGCGTTCGGCGGACGGCGGCTGGCCGCGCGGGTCGACGAGATGTTCGTGATTCCCGCCGAAAGCCCAAGCGGGAAAGCCGAAATCCACCACATCAAGGTTCGCTTCCAACCGTTTATTCAGCGCTGAGGACTCTCATGCCCAAACCGAAGCCACGCTCTTTGAATGCGCCTTGGGTCAGTTTCATCATCAAGTGGATGGCCAAGAGCAACGCGTGGATCTACAAGCGCAGCAACGGAAGATTCGGCGCCACCTTCCAGAACGCTCCGGTCGCGCTGCTCACCACGACGGGCCGCAAATCGGGTGAACCCCGGGTGAGCCCGCTGCTCTACCTGCGCGAAGGGGACCGCGTGGTATTGGTCGCATCGAAGGGCGGCAGCGACAAGCACCCGCTGTGGTACCTCAATCTCAAGGCCAATCCCAAAGTCTCCGTGCAGATCAAGGACGAGGTGCTGCAACTGCAGGCCCGCGACGCCACCGAGGCCGAACGCGCGGAGTACTGGCCGAAGCTGGATGCCATGTACCCGTCGTTCGGCGACTACCGGTCCTGGACCGATCGGGTGATCCCGGTGGTGATCTGCGACCCCGTGGGCTAGACGGGCCCGGCCGCCGCGCCGAGCGTGCACTCAGCGCGAAAAAACGACCAACATCCCGCGCTGAATGCACGTTCGGCGCAAGGGGTCAGGCGCCGTACACGGGGACCGGCGGGCGCGCCTTGGCGAGCAGATCAGCGACGACGGGCCCCAATTCCGCCGGGTCCCACTTCGCGCCCTTGTCGATCTGCGGCCCGTGCGCCCAGCCCTCGGCGACCCGGATCTTGCCGCCCTCGACCTCGAACACCTTCCCCGTGACGTCGCGGGATTCGGCGCTGCCCAGCCACACCACCAGCGGCGAGACGTTCTCGGGCGCCATGGCATCGAAATCCTGGTCCTGCGTTGCCATCATCTCGGCGAAGACTGTCTCGGTCATGCGGGTGCGGGCGGACGGCGCGATGGCGTTGACGGTGACGCCGTAGCGACCCATTTCGGCGGCACCGACCAGCGTCATCGCGGCGATGCCCGCCTTGGCGGCGCTGTAGTTGCCCTGTCCGACGCTGCCCTGCAGGCCGGCGCCCGAACTGGTGTTGACGATCCGCGCGTCGACGGCCTTGCCCTCTTTGGACAGCCCGCGCCAGTACGACGCGGCGTGCCGCATGGTGGCGAAGTGCCCCTTGAGATGCACGGCGATGACGGCGTCGAACTCCTCCTCGCTGGTGTTGGCCATCATCCGGTCGCGCACGATGCCCGCGTTGTTGACCAGAACGTCGAGCCCGCCAAAGGTGTCGATGGCCGTCCGGATCAGGCCGGCCGCCTGGTTCCAGTCGGCGACGTTGGAGCCGTCGGCGACGGCTTCGCCACCGGCCGCGGTGATTTCGTCGACCACGCCCTGGGCGGCGCTGCCGCCGCCGGCCGGTGAACCGTCGAGGCCCACGCCGATGTCGTTGACCACCACGCGCGCGCCCTCGGCCGCGAAGGCCAGCGCATGCGCACGACCGATACCGCCGCCCGCTCCGGTGACGATGACGACGCGGCCGTCAACCACTCCCATTGTTCGTGTCTCCTCTACTTGATCGCGCTGGCGTTCGTGGTGGCCAGATAGTGCGGCGGCTCGCCGCCGCCGTGCACCTCCAGCGAGGCACCGCTGATGTAGGACGCGGCGTCTGATGCCAAAAATGCCGCGGCCCAACCGATATCGTCGGGCTTGGCCAACCGGCCCAGGGGCACGTTCTTCGAGATCGCGGCGATGGACTCGGCGTCACCGTAGAACAGTTCGGACTGCTCGGTCTCCACCATGCCGACCACGCAGGCGTTCACCCGGACCTTCGGCCCCCATTCCACCGCCAGCGTCTGGGTCAGGCTCTCCAGGCCGGCCTTGGCCGCCCCGTACGCACCGGTGCCGGGCGACGGCCGGCGGCCACTGAGACTGCAGATGTTGACGATCGACCCGCCACGGTCCTGCTGTTGCATCTTGTCGTTGGCGTGTTGCGAAACCGACAGCGCGCCAATCAGATTGAGCTCGATAATCTTGCGGTTGAACTTCGCGCTGGATTCCGCGGTCAGCACGTACGGCGAACCGCCGGCGTTGTTGACCACCACGTCGAGCCGGCCGTGCTTGTCGACGACGGCGTCGATCAGCGCCTTGACGGCATCGTCGTCGCGGACGTCGCAGGAATGGAACTCGTAGGGCAATCCCTCGACGGCCCGCCGCGCACAGGTGACGACGGTCGCGCCCTGCCCGGCGAAGACCGAGCTGATGCCGGCGCCCACCCCGCGGACCCCGCCGGTGACCAGGACCACCCGGCCGGCGAGCCCCAAGTCGATGGCGTCGGGTACTTCGGCGCGAGTCACTGTGCTAGCGTACCAAGCAAGTGCTTGCTTAGGTAGTTACCCCACAAGGAAGTGGCACCTTGCCCATCACATCCAAAACCACCGAGCCGGGCATCGTCGCGGTCACCGTCGACTTCCCCCCGGTCAACGCCATCCCGTCGCGCGGTTGGTTCGAACTGGCCGACGTCATCACGGCCGCCGGCGACGATCCCGAGACCCACGTCGTCATCCTGCGGGCCGAGGGCCGCGGCTTCAACGCCGGGGTCGACATCAAGGAGATGCAGCGCACCGAGGGATTCACCGCGCTGATCGACGCCAACCGCGGCTGTTTCGCCGCCTTCCGCGCGGTCTATGAGTGCGCGGTGCCCGTCGTCGCCGCGGTCAACGGGTTCTGCGTCGGCGGCGGCATCGGCCTGGTCGGCAACTCCGACGTCATCGTGGCCTCCGAGGACGCCACCTTCGGGCTGCCCGAGGTGGAGCGCGGCGCCCTGGGCGCGGCCACCCACCTGTCCCGGCTGGTGCCCCAGCACATGATGCGGCGGCTGTTCTTCACCGCCGCCACCGTCGACGCCGCCACCCTGCACCACTTCGGTTCGGTGCACGAGGTGGTGCCGCGCGACCAGCTGGACGAGGCCGCGTTGCGGGTCGCCCGGGACATCGCCGCCAAGGACACCCGCGTCATCCGCGCGGCCAAAGAGGCGCTCAACCTCATCGACGTGCAGCGGGTCAACTCGAGTTACCGCATGGAGCAAGGCTTTACGTTCGAGCTCAACCTGGCCGGCGTCGCCGACGAGCACCGCGACGCCTTCGCCGGTACGGCGAAGGGCAAAAAAGAATGACCGACAAGAGAACCACGTTGGACGAGGCCGTCGCCCAACTGCGCAGCGGCATGACGATCGGCATCGGCGGCTGGGGCTCGCGGCGCAAGCCGATGGCATTCGTGCGGGCCATGCTGCGCACCGACATCAAAGACCTGACCATAGTCACCTACGGTGGCCCGGATTTGGGCCTGCTGTGCTCGGCCGGCAAGGTGAAGCGCGCCTACTACGGCTTCGTCTCGCTCGACTCCCCGCCCTTCTACGACCCCTGGTTCGCCAAGGCCCGCACCAGCGGCGCGATCGAGGCCCGGGAGATGGACGAGGGCATGCTGCGGTGCGGCCTGCAGGCGGCCGCGCAGCGCCTGCCGTTCCTGCCGATCCGGGCCGGCCTGGGCAGCTCGGTGCCCGACTTCTGGGAGGGCGAGCTGCGGACCGTGACCAGCCCGTACGCCGCGCCGGAGGGCGGCCACGAGACGCTGATCGCGATGCCGGCGCTGCGCCTGGACGCGGCGTTCGTCCACCTCAATCTCGGCGACTGCCGGGGCAACGCGGCCTACACCGGGATCGATCCCTACTTCGACGACCTGTTCCTGATGGCCGCCGACAAGCGCTTCCTGTCGGTGGAGCGCGTCGTCTCCACCGAGGAGCTGGTCAAGGCCGTTCCCCCGCAGGCCCTGCTGGTGAACCGGATGATGGTCGACTCCGTGGTGGAGGCGCCGGGCGGCGCCCACTTCACCACCGCCGCACCGGATTACGGCCGCGATGAGAAATTCCAGCGTCATTACGCCGAAGCCGCCTCGACCGAGGAGGGCTGGCAGAAGTTCGTCCAGACCTACCTGTCCGGTGGCGAGGACGACTACCAGGCGGCGGTTCGCGCATTCGCAGAGGAGGCCGCCAAGTGAGCAGCACCCGCGCCGAAGTCTGCGCAGCGGCCTGCGCCGATTTGTTCGCCGGAGCAGGCGAGATCATGGTCAGCCCGATGACCAACATGGCGTCCGTCGGGGCCCGGCTGGCGCGGTTGACCTTTTCACCGGACATCCTGCTGACCGACGGCGAGGCGCAGTTGCTCGCGGATACCCCGGCCCTGGGCAAGACCGGACCCGTCGAGGGCTGGATGCCGTTCGGCCGGGTCTTCGAAACGCTGGCCTGGGGTCGCCGGCACGTGGTCATGGGCGCCAATCAGGTTGACCGCTTTGGCAACCAGAACATTTCCGCGTTCGGTCCACTGCAACACCCGACCCGGCAGATGTTCGGCCTGCGGGGCGCGCCGGGGAACGCGATCAACCACGCCACCAGCTATTGGGTGGGCAATCACTCCAAGCGGGTGTTCTGTGAGGCCGTCGACGTGGTCTGCGGCATCGGCTGGGACAAGGTGGACCCGGACAATCCGGCGTTCCGCTTCGCCAACACCTACCGGGTGGTGTCCAACCTCGGGGTGTTCGACTTCGGCGGCCCGGACCACACCATGCGGGCGCTGACGCTGCACCCGGGGGTGTCGCCCGACGACGTTCGTGAGGCCACGTCGTTCGAGGTGCACGGCGTGGACGAGGCGGGCGAGACCAGGCTGCCGACGGACGAAGAGCTCCGCCTGATCCGCGAGGTGATCGATCCGAAATCCCTGCGCGACAGGGAGATCCGTTGATGAGGTTACGCACGCCGCTGACCGAACTGGTCGGCGTCGAGCACCCGGTGGTGCAAACCGGGATGGGCTGGGTGGCCGGTGCCCGGCTGGTGTCCGCGACGGCCAACGCGGGCGGGCTGGGCATCCTGGCATCGGCCACCATGACGCTGGACGAGTTGGCGACGGCGATCGGCAAGGTCAAGGCCGCCACCGACAAGCCGTTCGGCGTGAACATCCGCGCCGACGCCGCCGACGCCGGCGACCGCGTCGACCTGATGATCCGCGAGGGCGTCAAGGTGGCGTCGTTCGCGCTGGCACCCAAGCAGGAGCTCATCGCCCGGCTGAAAGAGGCCGGTGCCGTGGTGATTCCATCGATCGGTGCGGCCAAGCACGCAAAGAAGGTGGCGGCCTGGGGTGCCGACGCGATGATCGTGCAGGGCGGCGAGGGGGGCGGCCACACCGGACCAGTCGCCACCACGCTGTTGCTGCCGTCGGTGCTGGATGCCGTGCAGGGCAGCGGAATCCCGGTGATCGCGGCGGGGGGATTCTTCGACGGGCGCGGGCTGGCGGCCGCGCTGAGCTACGGCGCCGCCGGCGTGGCAATGGGCACCCGCTTCCTGCTGACCTCCGATTCGACGGTGCCCGACACGGTCAAGCGGCGCTACCTGGATGCGGCCTTGGACGGCACGGTGGTCACCACCCGCGTGGACGGAATGCCGCACCGCGTCCTGCGCACCGGACTGGTCGAGAGGCTGGAAAGCGGTTCGCCGGTAAGGGGCCTCACCGCGGCCGTCCGCAATGCGGCGAAGTTCAAGCACATGTCGCAGATGACGTGGCGATCGATGATCCGCGATGGCCTGGCCATGCGCCATGGCAAGGAACTGACCTGGTCACAGGTGGTGATGGCGGCCAACACGCCGATGCTGCTCAAGGCCGGCCTGGTCGAGGGCAATACCGAGGCCGGCGTGCTGGCCTCGGGCCAAGTGGCAGGCATCCTCGAGGACCTGCCGTCGTGCTCCGAACTGATCGACTCGATCGTGCGGGACGCGATCAGGCATCTACAGGCGGCGTCGGCGCTCGTCGAAGAACGATAAGCCGGCGACCAAAGACCCTGGCATCGGGTCGGTGCGCCGCGTCACCCTGGACGAATGATCACACTGGAACCGGCAACCTGGCCCACTCCGTTTTTGAACGCGATTCGCACTTCCAACAAATACCTGCTCAACCCGCTGATGCTGCGGCTGGCCGGCCGCAAGAACTGGTATGCGGCCGCGGTCGAGCACGCCGGACGGCGGTCGGGCAAGGTGTACTCCACACCGGTCGTCGCCGAGCGGATCGACGACGGCTTCGTCATACCGCTGCCCTACGGCACCGACGTCGACTGGTTGCAGAACATTCGTGCCGCGGGGCGAGCGACCATCTCCTCACACGGCGAGAAGTACGAGGTAGTGCACCCCGAGATCATCGACGCGGCCGAGGCCCTGCCTCTGCTGTCGGCTTCCCGCCGACGCACCTTTGAACGGGTCGGCATAGAGGCTTACGTCAGGGTCAAGGACCAGCCGACGAGCTGAACAGTGTCTCGATCTCGTCCGCATTAAGCTCTGTACTAAATAGTGGACGAATGAAGCTATAATCTTCATATGATCGGGATGAAGGCTGCGCCTTCAATTCGAGCGACGCTGATCGGCGATGTCGTGGGATCGCGGCGCGCCCGCGACCGCGCCGCCCTCCATCGACGCGTCGCCGCAGCGCTGGGCCGGGTGGCGGCCGACGCGATCGACCCGCCGTCGTTCACCGTGGGGGACGAGTTTCAGGGGAGCTTCCCCACTCTCGGCGGTGCCATCGATGCGGCGTTGACCGTGCGCCTGCTACTCGCGCCCGACATCGACGTCCGATTCGGGCTGGGATGGGGCGCGGTGACCGTCCTCGATGCCGACGCGGGAATCCAGGACGGGCCCGGGTGGTGGACCGCCCGGGAGGCGATCCAGCAGACCGCGGCGGCCCAGCGGCAGCCCGGCTTCACTCTGGTGCGCACGACATTTCGGGCGGATGGCGAGACACGCACCGACGTCGCGGCGGTCAACGCGGCGCTGATTTGTCGGGACCATCTGCTTGGATCGCTCGATGAGAGATCGTTGCGGATCGTGAGGGGGCTGATGACCGGACGGACCAAGAAGGAGCTCGCCGACGCCGAGGGCATCAGCCCGTCGGCGGTGTCGCAGCGCGCGAGCCGCGACGGTTTGGATCTGATTGTCGTTGCCAGCCAATATCTTCGGAGCCTGCCGTGAGCGCCATCGCCGTCTGGCTTACGGCGCTCGGCATCGCCGACCTGTGCCGCCGGGCGGTCCGTGCGGTATGGGTGCCGCTGGTCGTCGGACCGGTCGTGGTGGCGGCGGTTTCGGCGCTGGGCGCCCTATGGCGTGCCGGTGACATCCCGCTGCTCGTCCTGGCGGCCGCCTCGGTCATGGCATGGGCATGGCTGTGCGCGCGCAGTGAACGCAGCGGCGGCCACCAAGCCGCGCCGCTGGCGGTGTTCGCCGCGACGCTGGCGCTGCTGACGTTGATGTCCGGATGGTCGTCTGCGGTCGACGGTGCGATCGCGCGGTGGGCGGGCTGGGTGCACTTGCCACTCGGCCATGTCACACCCAACCGGCTGCTCATGACCGTCGGCGTGGTGGTGGTGCAGTTCGCGACCGCGAACCAGCTGGTCCGCCTGGTGCTCGGCTCGGTCGGAGCGGTGCGCCCGGCGGGTGAGCCGCAACCGTCGGACCGGCTCAAGGGCGGCCGGCTGCTGGGACCGCTGGAACGCCTGCTGATCCTGAGCCTGGGCGTCGGCGGGCAGGTGGCCGCGGCCAGCGCCGTCGTCGCCGCCAAGGGCATCATCCGCTTCCCGGAGTTGACTGCCCAGAAGGGCCGCGACGGCCAGGTCGGCATCGACGAGGTGACCGAGTACTTTCTGGTCGGCAGCTTCACCAGCTGGCTGTTGGCCCTCGGCGGGATCGGCCTGGTGCTGGCCGCCCGGTAATCCCCCTGCGCGAGCGTGCATTTCGTGACGCGACACGCCGCTTGGGCGTCATGGGTTGCACGCTCGGCGGAAGAAGGGAGGGGGTTACAGCCGTTCGATGATGGTGACGTTCGCGGTGCCGCCACCCTCGCACATCGTCTGCAAGCCGTAGCGGCCGCCGATGCGTTCGAGTTCGTTGAGCATCGTGGTGAAGAGCTTGGCGCCGGTAGCGCCCAGCGGATGACCGAGGGCGATCGCACCTCCGTTGGGGTTGACCTTCTCGGGATCGGCCTTGGTCTCCTTGAGCCACGCCATGACCACCGGTGCGAACGCCTCGTTGATCTCGACGGTGTCGATGTCGTCGATCGACAGACCCGTCTTGTCGAAGGCGTGCCGGGTGGCGGGGATCGGCCCGGTCAACATGAACACCGGGTCGGCGGCGCGGGCGCTGATGTGGTGAATGCGCGCCCGCGGGGTCAGGTTGTGGTCCTTGACGGCCTGCTCGGAAGCCAGCAACACCGCGCTGGCGCCGTCGGAGATCTGGCTGGCCATCGCCGCCGTCAGCCGACCGCCTTCGACGAGTGTCTTGAGGCCGGCCATCTTCTCCAGCGACGACTCGCGGGGCCCCTCGTCGACCCGGAACGGCCCGGATTCCGTTTCCACGGTGATGATTTCGTTGTCGAAGTGACCGGCGCGAATCGCGGCGAACGCGCGCTCGTGGCTGGTCAGCGAAAACTGCTCCATCTCTTCACGGGACAGGTTCCACTTCTCGGCGATCATCTCCGCGCCGCGGAACTGGGAGATCTCCTGATCGCCGTACCGGTGCAGCCACTGCTTGGATTCGTTGGTCGGCGAGGTGAACCCGAACTGCTCGCCCACGGTCATCGCCGACGAGATCGGGATCTGGCTCATATTCTGCACGCCACCGGCCACGATGAGGTCGGCCGTTCCGGACATGATCGCCTGGGCGCCAAAGGAAATCGCCTGCTGGCTGGAACCGCACTGCCGGTCCACGGTGACGCCGGGGACCTCTTCGGGGTAACCCGCGGCCAGCCACGACAGCCGCGCGATGTTGCCCGCCTGTGCGCCGATGGCGTCGACGCAGCCGGCGATCACGTCGTCGACGGCGGCGGGGTCGACGTCAACCCGGTCGAGCAGTCCGCGCCAACCCAGGGCACCGAGGTCCAGGGGATGTACACCGGCTAACGATCCATTGCGCTTGCCAACCGCGGTACGCACAGCGTCGATGACGTACGCCTCAGCCATTTTCAAACTCCTTCTTTGGTAATCCCACCGAGAACGATGGCGAGGTATTGCTGACCCACCTGTTGGGCTGTGAGGGGGCCGCCGGGCTGATACCAGCGCACCGACACCCAGGTGGTGTCACGAATGAAACGGTAGACGAGGTCGACGTTGAGGTCGGGCTGGAAGTAGCCCTCGTCGATGCCCTGGTTGATCACCTCGAGCCACATCTTGCGTTGCTGGCGGTTCATGTCCTCGATGTAGGAGAACCGGGGCTGCGACAACAACCGCTGGGCTTCGTCCTGGTAGATGACCACCTGCGCGTGCCGGTGCTCGATCGCCTCGAACGACGCCATGAACAGTCCCTTGAGCCGCTCCAGCGGGTTGGCCTCGCTGTCCACGATTTCGCGATAGCGGGCGAACAACCAGTCCAGGAAACTACGCAGCAACTCGTCGACCATCTCCTCCTTGGAGGAGAAGTGGTGGTAGAGGCTGCCGGACAGGATGCCCGCGCTGTCGGCGATGTCGCGCACGGTCGTTGCGCGCAGGCCGCGCTCGGCGAACATGGTCGCGGCGAGTTCCAACAACTCGTCGCGGCGGCTGTTCGCCTGACCGGGCACTCGTTCCACCCGGTCAGGATATCAACCAAGCGCTTGCTTGGCCAGCTATCGGCTCACGGATGCTGGCTGGACACCGAGATGACCTCGCCGGTCAGATAGCTGGAGTAGTCGCTGGCCAGGAACGCGATGGTGGCGGCCACCTCCCAGGGCTCGGCGGCCCGCCCGAACGCTTCACCGGCCGACAACCGGTCGAGCAGGTCCGCCGACGTCGTCTTGTCCAGGAACTTGTGGCGGGCGATGCTCGGGGACACCGCGTTGATCCGAACCCCGTACTCGACGGCTTCGATTGCGCTGCAACGGGTTAACGCCATCACCCCGGCTTTGGCGGCCGCATAGTGCGACTGCGAGTGCTGCGCCCGCCAGCCCAGCACGCTGGCGTTGTTGACGATCACGCCGCCATGGTCGGCGTCGCGGAAATAGGCCAACGCCGCCCTGGTGGCCCGGAACACCGACGACAGGGTCACGTCCAGGACGCGGTCCCACTCGTCGTCGGTCATGTCGACCACCGGCGTCTGCCCGCCAAGACCGGCGTTGTTGACCAACACGTCGAGCCGACCCATCCGGGCGGTGGTCGACGCGATCAGCGCGTCCACCTGCGCGCTGGACGTCACATCGCACAGCACGCTCTCGACCCGGCCCAGTCCCAGCCCGGACAGTTCGGCGGCGGTCTCCCCCAGCCGTCGTTCGTGGTGGTCGGACACCACGACGTCGGCGCCCTCGACCAGGGCCCGTCGCGCCGTCGCCGAGCCGATCCCGGTGCCGGCGGCCGCGGTCACGACGACCACCTTGCCCTGCAGAAGCCCGTGCCCGGCAACCTCTTTCGGAGCTTCGGACAGGCTCATCCCTTTACCTCCCGGGGCAGGCCGAGCACCCGCTCGGCGATGATGTTGCGCTGGATCTCGTTCGAGCCGCCGTAGATGGTGTCGGCGCGGGTGAACAGGAAAAGCCGCTGCCACTCGTCGAATTCGCCGTCCGACAAGGTCAGCCCCGGCTTGCCGATCACGTCCATCGCCAGCTCGCCCAGATCGCGATGCCAGTTGGCCCACAACAACTTCGACACGTTGTCCTGGCCGGGCTGCTCCACGTCCATCGTGGCCAGCGCATACGAACGCATGGCCCGCAGCCCGGTCCACGCCCGCGTCAGCCGCGCCCGGATGAACGGGTCGTCGGCGGCGCCGTTGCGCCGCGCGACGTCGGCCAGGTTGGAAAGCTCACGGGCGTAGCGGATCTGCTGCCCGAGCGTCGAGACACCGCGCTCGAAGGTCAGCGTGCCCATCGCGACCCGCCAGCCGTCGCCGGGCTGGCCGACCACCAGGCCGGCGTCGGTGCGGGCGTCGTCGAAGAAGACCTCGTTGAATTCCGAGTCGCCGGTCAGCTGGATGATCGGACGGACCTGAACCCCGGGCTGGTCCAGCGGCACCAGCAGGTAGGACAGTCCGGCGTGCCGCTTGGAGCCCTTCTCGGTCCGCGCGACCACGAAGCACCACTGCGCCCAGTGCGCCAGCGACGTCCAGACCTTCTGACCGTTGATCACCCACTGGTCGCCGTCGAGTTCGGCGGTGGTGGACACGTTGGCCAGGTCGCTGCCGGCGCCGGGCTCGGAATAACCCTGACACCACAGCTCGGTCACGTCGAGGATCTTCGGCAGGAAGCGCTGCTGCTGCTCGGGCGTCCCGAAGGCGATCAGCGTCGGCCCGAGCAGCTCCTCGCCGAAGTGGTTCACCTTGTCCGGGGCGTCGGCGCGGGCGTACTCCTCGTAGAACGCGACGCGGTGCGCGGCGGACAGCCCACGGCCGCCGTGTTCCACCGGCCAGCCCAGGCAGGTCAGGCCGGCCTTGGCCAGATGCTGATTCCACGCCCGGCGCTCTTCGAACGCCTCGTGCTCGCGCCCCGGTCCGCCAAGACCCTTGAGAGCTGCGAATTCGCCGACCAGATTGTCGGCGAGCCACTGGCGGACCTCCGCCCGGAACTCCTCGACGTCCTGCATGCCCTGTAGGCTAACCTACCAAGCACTTGCTTTGTTAGAGGAGCATTCAATGGGGAGCGATCCGCGCACCGTACCGGCGGCGCTCGATCGTTTGGCGCAGCAACTCCCCGGTCACGACGCGTTGATCACCGACGAGCGGTCGTTCACCGCGTCCGCACTGCGCGACGAGGTGCACCGGGCGGCGGCCGCACTGATCAACCTCGGCGTGGCAGCGGGGGACCGCGTGGCCATCTGGTCGCCGAACACCTGGCACTGGGTGGTGGCCTGCCTGGCGATCCACCACGCCGGTGCGGCCATGGTGCCCCTGAACACCCGCTATACCGCCGAGGAGGCGGGCGACATCCTCGCCCGCACCGGTGCGCCCGTGCTGTTCGGGATGGGGCGATTCCTCGGCCACGATCGCATCGCCGACCTGGACCGCCTGGGCCCTAAAGCCCTGCCCGCGCTGCGGCACGTCGTACGAATCCCAATCGAGGCTGACGACGGGACGTGGGACGACTTCATCTCCCGCG
The DNA here is from genome assembly GCF_001667665.1 of Mycobacterium sp. E342. Lineage (NCBI taxonomy): Bacteria > Bacillati > Actinomycetota > Actinomycetes > Mycobacteriales > Mycobacteriaceae > Mycobacterium > Mycobacterium sp. E342. Next base: position 26,795 of record NZ_LZJM01000009.1, on the reverse strand, counting down.
GCTCCGACACGAAAGCGGTCCAAGCCCGCGCGGCGGCCGTCGCGCCCGACGACGTCAGCGACATCCTGTTCACCTCGGGTACCACCGGCCGCAGCAAAGGCGTCCTTTGCGCGCACCGGCAGTCGCTGTCCGCCTCGGCGTCGTGGGCCGCCAACGGCAAGATCACCAGCGACGACCGCTACCTATGCATCAACCCGTTCTTCCACAACTTCGGCTACAAGGCCGGCATCCTGGCCTGCCTGCAGACCGGCGCCACGCTGATCCCGCACCTGACCTTCGACCCGCTGCGCGCGCTGCAGGCGATCGAGCGGCACCGCATCACCGTGTTGCCCGGCCCGCCCACCATCTATCAGACGCTGCTGGACCATCCGCAGCGCAAGGACTACGACCTGAGCTCGCTGCGGTTCGCGGTGACCGGGGCTGCCACCGTGCCGGTGGTGTTGGTCGAGCGCATGCAATCCGAACTCGACATCGACATCGTGCTGACCGCCTACGGGCTGACCGAGGCGAACGGCATGGGCACCATGTGCCGCGCCGACGATGACGCGGTCACCGTCGCGACCACCTGCGGACGACCGTTCGCCGATTTCGAATTGCGCATCGACGCAAGCACTCCCGGCGAGGCGGGCGAGGTGTTGCTGCGCGGGCCGAACGTGATGCTGGGTTACCTCGACGACCCGGAGGCGACGGCGGTGGCCATCGACGCGGACGGCTGGCTGCACACCGGGGACATCGGCGCGGTCGACGCGGCCGGCAACCTGCGCATCACCGACCGGCTCAAGGACATGTACATCTGCGGCGGGTTCAACGTCTACCCCGCCGAGGTCGAGCAGGTGTTGACCCGGATGGAGGGGGTGGCCGACGCCGCGGTGATCGGCGTTCCCGACGAGCGGCTCGGCGAGGTCGGCCGGGCGTTCGTGGTGGCCCGGCCCGGCGCCGACCTCGACGAACGATCCGTGATCGCTTACACCCGTGAACATCTGGCGAACTTCAAGGCCCCGCGGTCGGTGCGGTTCGTCGACGCGTTGCCGCGCAATCCGGGCGGCAAGGTGGTCAAACCACAACTGCGAGAGTGGACCTGACGTGGATCTGGAACTGGACGGAGAAACCCTGGCTTTGCAGGCCGAGGTGCGGGACTTCTTGTCGGCGAACGCCGAGGCGATCCCGACCGAGTCCTACGACAACGCCGAAGGCTTTGCCCAGCACCGGCATTGGGACAGAGTGCTGTTCGACGCCGGGCTGTCGGTCATCACTTGGCCCGAGAAGTACGGCGGCCGTGACGCGCCGCTGCTGCACTGGGTGGTGTTCGAGGAGGAATACTTCCGCGCGGGCGCCCCTGGCCGGGCCAGCGCGAACGGCACCTCGATGCTCGCGCCGACGCTCTTCGCGCACGGCACCGAAGAGCAGCTGGACCGCATCTTGCCGAAAATGGCCAGCGGGGAACAGATCTGGGCGCAAGCGTGGTCGGAGCCCGAATCCGGCAGCGACCTGGCCTCGCTGCGGTCGACCGCGACCAAGACCGACGGCGGCTGGCTGCTCAACGGGCAGAAGATCTGGAGCTCCCGCGCACCGTTCGCCGAAATGGGTTTCGGATTGTTCCGGTCGGACCCCGACGCCCAGCGGCACCACGGCCTGACCTACTTCATGTTCGACTTGAAGGCCGAGGGCGTCACCGTGCGACCCATCGTTCAGCTCGGTGGCGACACCGGCTTCGGCGAGATCTTCCTCGACGACGTCTTCGTCCCCGACCACGACGTGATCGGCACGCCGAACGAGGGCTGGCGGGCGGCCATGAGCACGTCGAGCAACGAGCGCGGCATGTCGCTGCGCAGCCCGGCCCGCTTCCTCGCGGCCGCCGAACGATTGGTGCAACTGTGGAAGGACCGCGGCTCCCCCGCGGCGTTCGCCGACCGGGTGGCCGACGCGTGGATCAAGGCCCAGGCCTACCGCCTGCAGACATTCGAGACCGTGACCAGGCTGGCGGCCGGCGGTGAACTCGGCGCCGAATCGTCGGTGACCAAGGTGTTCTGGTCGGACCTCGACGTGGCGATACATCAGACCGCGCTGGACATCCTGGGCGCCGACGGCGAGCTGGCCGGCCAGTGGACCGACGGGCTGCTTTTCGCGCTGGGCGGCCCGATCTATGCCGGCACCAACGAGATCCAGCGCAACATCATCTCCGAACGGCTGTTGGGCCTGCCCCGAGAGAAGAAGTGACCGTGCAATTCCAACTGGACGAACAGCAGCGCGATTTCGCGGCGAGCATCGACGCAGCCCTGGGCGCGGCCGACCTGCCCGGCGCGATCCGCGCGTGGTCGGCTGGCGATACCGCGCCCGGCCGCAAGGTGTGGGGCCAGCTGGCCGACCTCGGCGTCACCGCGCTGGCGGTCCCCGAGAAGTTCGACGGCATCGGGGCGCATCCGGTCGACCTGGTGGTGGCGCTCGAACGCCTCGGACGCTGGTGCGTGCCCGGGCCGGTGGCCGAATCCATCGCCGTGGCACCGGTTCTGCTCGGCTCCGACGATCAGGCCGAGCGCTGTGCCGCGCTGGCGTCGGGCGAGCTGATCGCCACCGTCGCGTTGCCGCCCCACGCGCCGCGCGCCGTGGACGCCGATACGGCCGGGCTGGTGCTGTTGGCCACCGAGGACGGCGTAAGCGAGGCCGACCCCGGTGACCGGCGCGAGTCCGTCGACCCCAGCCGGCCGCTCTACGACGTGACCGCGACCGGGCCGAGTTGGCAGGCGGATGTTCGGCGCGCCTGCGAGTTCGGGGCCCTGGCCACCGCCGCGCAGCTGATCGGCGCGTCCGAGGCGCTGCTGCGCGACACCGTCGACTACGCCAAGCAGCGGGCGCAGTTCGGCCGGGTGATCGGCTCCTATCAGGCGATCAAGCACAAGCTCGCCGATGTGCACATCGCCATCGAGCTGGCCCGGCCGCTGCTGTACGGCGCGGCCCTGGCTCTGGCCGACCACCCGGACCAGAGCGCCCGGGATGTCAGCGCGGCCAAGGCCGCCGCGTCCGAGGCGGGCCTGCTGGCGGCCCGCTCGGCGCTGCAGACCCACGGCGCGATCGGGTTCACCCAGGAACATGACCTGTCCCTGTGGTTGCTGCGGGTGCAGGCGTTGCGTTCGGCCTGGGGTACCCCGGAGGCGCATCGGCGACGAGTGCTGGAGGCCCTGTCGTGACTGAAGAACGGGAGATGCTGCGGGAGACCGTCGCGGCCCTGGTGGCCAAGCACGCCAACCCGGCGGCGGTCCGTGCGGCGATGGAGTCCGAGCGCGGTTACGACGAGTCGCTGTGGCAGCTGCTGTGCGAGCAGGTCGGCGCCGCCGCGCTGGTGATCCCCGAGGAGCTGGGCGGCGCGGGCGGCGAACTGGCCGACGCCGCAACGGTTTTGCAGGAGCTGGGCCGGGCACTGGTGCCCTCCCCGCTGCTGGGCACCACGCTGGCCGAGCTGGCCCTGCTGGCCGCGCCCGAGCCCGACGCCGAGACGCTGGGCGGCCTCGCCGAGGGCACCTCGATCGGGGCGCTGGTGCTCGACGCCGACTACGTGGTCAACGGCGACATCGCCGACGTCGTGGTCGCCGCCGACGACGGCCGGTTGAGCAGGTGGACACGATTCAGCGCGGAGCCCGCCGCCACGATGGACCCGACGCGGCGGCTCGCGCGGATGCGGCCGGAGCAGGCCGAGGCGATCGGCGCCGACCCCGGCATCGCCGACACCGCGGCCATCCTGCTGGCCGCCGAGCAGATCGGTGCGGCCGAACGCTGCCTCGAACTCACCGTCGAATACGCCAAGAACCGGGTGCAATTCGGGCGTCCGATCGGCAGCTTTCAGGCGCTCAAGCACCGGATGGCCGATCTTTACGTCACGATCGCCGCGGCGAAGGCCGTCGTTGCCGACGCGTGCAACGACCCGACGCCGACCAACGCGGCCACCGCGCGCCTGGCCGCGACCGAGGCGCTGTGCACGACGGCCGCCGAAGGCATCCAACTGCACGGCGGGATCGCGATCACCTGGGAGCACGACATGCAGCTGTACTTCAAACGCGCCCACGGCGGCGCGCACCTGCTCGACACCCCACAGGAAGTGCTCGCACGACTGGAAGCCGAGGTGCTCGAAACGTCGTGAACGATCACGTCGCACAGCGCGCCGCCATCCCGCCGTTCTATGTGATGGACGTGTGGCTGGCGGCCGCCGAGCGCCAGCGCAGCCACGGCGATCTGGTGAACCTGTCCGCCGGCCAGCCCAGTGTGGGAGCGCCGGAGCCGGTGCGCGCGGCCGCGGCCTCCGCCCTGCACCTCAACGAGCTGGGCTACTCCGTGACACTCGGCATCCCCGAGCTGCGCGCGGCGATAGCGGCGGATTACCAACGCCAGCACGGGCTGGTCGTCGAGCCCGACGACGTGGTGGTCACCACGGGTTCCTCCGGCGGATTCCTGCTCGCCTTTCTGGCCTGCTTCGACGCGGGCGACCGGGTCGCGCTGGCCAGCCCCGGCTACCCGTGCTATCGAAACATCCTGTCCGCGTTGGGATGTGAGGTGGTCGAGATCCCGTGCGGACCCCGGACTCGCTTCCAGCCCACCGTGGCGATGCTCGCCGAAGTCGACCCGCCCGTGCAGGGCGTGATCGTCGCCAGCCCCGCCAACCCCACCGGAACGGTCATCGCGCCGTCCGAACTGGCCGCCATCGCGTCGTGGTGCGAGACGTCCGGGGTGCGGCTGATCAGCGACGAGGTCTACCACGGTCTGGTCTACGAGGGCGCGCCGCCGACCAGCTGCGCCTGGCAGACGTCGCGGGACGCCGTGGTGGTCAACAGCTTTTCGAAGTATTACGCGATGACGGGCTGGCGGCTGGGCTGGATGCTGGTGCCGCCGCCGCTACTGCGCGCGGTGGACCGCCTGACCGGCAACTTCACCATCTGCCCGCCGGTGCTGTCGCAGATCGCCGGGGTGGCGGCCTTCACCCCGGAGGCGACCGCCGAGGCCGACGGCAACCTGCACCACTACGCGACCAACCGCGCGCTGTTACTGGACGGGCTGCGCCGCATCGGCATCGACCGGCTGGCCCCCACCGACGGCGCGTTCTACGTCTACGCCGACGTGTCCGACCACACCGACGACTCGATGGCGTTCTGCTCGAAACTGTTGAAGGACACCGGCGTTGCGATCGCACCGGGCATCGATTTCGATATCACGCACGGCAATTCCTTCGTCCGGTTCTCGTTCGCCGGTCCGACGGGCGACATCGAAGAGGCGCTGCGGCGAATCGGCGCCTGGCTCTAAGCGTCCAGGAGCTTGTCCAGGCATGCCTCGAGCGCACCGCGGCCGGCGGCGTCGGACACATTGATGCCGAACCGGTCCCTGAGGGTATCGACCACCGCCGCCGCGTCGTCGAGGCGGATCTTCTCGGTGCCGTCGGCGCGGTGGATGGCCAGGTTCCGGCCGGCCAGGTTCAGTCGCGCGTCGTCGGTGACGCGCGCGGCCGTCAGTCCGGTCACGAAGTGCGAGGAGGGGTGCGTCGAGACGAACCAGCTGCCCACTTGCAGGTCGATGTCGGGCGCCGTCCGGGTGCTGAACTCGTACAGCGGCTGCCACTCCCCGCGGACCTGGGCCTGCAAGACCAGGCCGTCGCCGCGATCCTCCAGCCGGTAGGGCTCGTGCGTCGTCCGCTGCACGCTGCCGGTCTCGATGCGCAGCGGCGAAGGTGGTGTCATCCCGCCGAAGCCCACGTCGACGAGGTAAGCACCGTGGGAGCCGGGGAACGTCACCGCCAGCACGGTGTGGGTCTGCGGCGGTGACGGCGAGTCGGGCGGCCGCATCCAGACCACCCGGCCGGCCAGGCGCCGCACCCGGAAGCCGAGCTCGGTCAGCACGTAGCCCATCAAGCCGTTCTGCTCGTAGCAATAGCCGCCGCGGCCCCGCTGAACCAGCTTGCCGGCCAGCGCGCCCGGGCTCAGGTCGTCGACCGGAACCCCCAGCACCGGATCGAGATTCTCGAAGGGAATCGCTTTGGTGTGCGCGCCGACCAAAGCCTGCAGGACCTCGAGCGTGGGCGCCGCGACGCCGCCATAGCCGATGCGATCGAAGTACTCGCCCAGGTTCAGCGTCATAAAGCCATTCTGCTGGCAACCCATCAGCGGGCGTGCGACGGCCGGTAGCGGGTATGCCACCCTCAGCCCAACCCTTGACGCGAAGGAGGAACCCGTGGCCGACGTCGACCTCTACCTCGATCCCGTCTGTCCGTTCTCCTGGGTGACGGCGCGCTGGCTGCGCGACGCCGCCCAGTCAACGCAGCAGCCGGTCGTCCTGCGGCAGATGAGCCTGGCGGTGCTCAACGAAGGCCAGGACGCCGACGACACCAAACAGCAACGCATGATGGAGCGCTCCACGCGGCTGGGACGCCTGTTCGCCGCGGCCGTGAACCAACGCGGGCCCGACGCGTTCGAGGGCCTCTACGACTCGATAGGCCGGCGCATCCACGTGCGCGGGGACCAACTCGACGCGGACGCGATCCGCGAAGCACTCACCGAGAACGGGCTCGAGGAACGCCTCGCCGAAGCGCTCGACGACAGTGGCCTCGACGAAGCGGTGCGACGGGCGCACCAGGCCAGCCAGGATGCCCTGGGCGACGAGGCCGGCGGCCCGATCATCGCGGTCGGCGGCCGCGCCTTCTCCGGGCCGGTACTGACCCAGGCGCCGAACGCGCACGACGGTGTTCGGCTGCTCGAGGCGGTGCTCGCCATGGCCGGCGTTCCCGAATTCGCCGCGCTGCAACGGCCGCACCAGGGTCCGCCGACCATCGACGGCTGAGCCAGGCAGCCCGCCCGCCGGCTAACTGTTCTGGGCCCCGGTCACGGCCCGGTCGACCAAGGTTGCCGAAAGACGCACCGGCCAGGTGGTGAGCGCTTAATCTTGAGCTCGCCCATCACATAGTTCGCGGAGGGTTGAGCCCCAGCAAATGCCTGAAGCGCCCCGTTCCGACAATGTCGCACCGGTACCGAGCGGCATCGCCGCGGAGCTGGCGGCCGCGGGGTTCGAGGACGCGCGCCAGGTAGCCCGGGGTGGGGCGGGGGTCATCTACTGCTGCTACGAGACCGCGCTCGGGCGAAGCGTTGCGGTGAAGGTGCTGCCGTCGCACATCGACGACGACAGCAGGGAACGGTTCCTGCGCGAGGGCTACGCGATGGGCGGGCTCTCCGGGCATCCGAACATCGTCAACATCCTGCGGGTCGGCGTCACCGGGAGCGGCAAACCCTACATCGTGATGCCGTACCACTCGGCGGATTCGCTGGCGGTGCGGCTGCGCCGCGAGGGGCCGGTGCCCTGGCCCGAGGCGTTGCACATCGGTGTAAAGCTCTGTGGCGCACTGGAAACCGCGCACCGGGCCGGGACGTTGCACCGCGACATCAAGCCGGCCAACATCCTGGTCAACGATTACGGCGAGCCGCAACTCAGCGATTTCGGGATCGCCCACATCGAAGGCGGGTACGAGACGGCGACCGGGTTCTTCTCCGGCACCATCGATTTCACCGCCCCGGAGGTGATGACGGGCAACCCGGCGACGGTCGCTTCCGACATGTATTCCCTCGGCGCCACGCTCTACGCGCTCATCGCGGGCAACGCCGCGCACGAGCGCAAGAAGGGCGAGGACCTGATTGCGCAGTATCTGCGGATCAGCACCACCGGAATCCCGGACATGCGTCCCGACGGCATTCCCGACGCGGTGTGCTCGGCGATCGAGCGGGCGATGTCGATCGACCCCGCCGAGCGGCCCGCCTCGGCCGAGGAGTTCGGCCGCGAGCTGCAGGCCGCGCAGCGCCGCAACGGTCTGAAGCCCGACGCGATGGCCATCACCGGACGCCCCTCGGCCGTGGCGGATCTCCCGCACGCCGCGCCGGTGCCACCGGGCATTCAAGGCGAGGCGGCGCGGCCGCCCGCCCCGAACACGTCGAGCATGGCCGCGCCCCCGCGGGGGCCCGCGGGGCACGACGACCCGACCTCCGCGATCAGCGCCCCGGTCGACCACGCGCTGGAGACCGCACCTTTCCCGCAGTCCGGCCCCGCCGAGCTGTCCGAGGCGGCCAGCCTGCTGCGCGGCGGGCACGGGTCGGCGACGCAACCGAAGCTGCAGCCACCCAAGGCCGCGCCGTCGGGTCGAAGCGGCGGCGTCCAGGGGCCACCGCGCAGCCCTGGGGTCCGCCTGGCCGGGTGGTTCGCGGAACCGGGCAAGAAGCGAAACCGCATCGCGTTGGCGGCCGGCGCTCTCGCCGCCGTCGTGCTGTTGGTGGCCGCCGGCGTCTATTTCGCGCTTCCGAACGACAACAACGCCGGGCCGAAGGGCCGTTCCGGACAGCCGACCGCACAGCCGCCCATGCAGTGGAAGCCGATCACCAACGCTCGCATTTCGCGGGACGCGGCAGCCACCACCCAGGCCGACGGCACGATCTGGATCTTCGGCGGGATCCGCAGCGACGGCGGGCTCACCGGGCTGCAGGAAGGGTACGACCCCGTCATCGACAGCTGGAAGGTCGGCGACGACCTGCCGGTGCCCGTCTCACACGCGATGGCGGTCACCTGGCAGGGCAACCCCGTCGTGCTCGGCGGCTGGAAGTCCGAAGTCGGCAAGAACGTGGCGAGCGACCAGGTCTGGCGGGTCATCAACAGCCGCTGGGTCGAGCTTCCGCACCTGCTGCAACCCCGGGCCGCCGCGGCGGCGGCCGTCGTCGGCGACCGCCTGGTGGTCACCGGCGGTGTCGACGCGAGCGGCGCGCTCCTGAACACCACCGAGGTGTTCGACGGCAACACCTGGACCCTGGGCGCGCCCATCCCGACGCCGCGTCAACTGCTGGCGGGGGCCTCGGACGGGAAGCTGATGTACACCGTGGGCGGCACCAACGGCACCGCGGACCTGGCGACGGTCGAGGCATACGACCCGGCCGCCAAGACCTGGACCGCGTTGCCCGCGCTGAGCCAGGCGCGCAGCGACTTCGGCGTGGCGATCGTCGACGGGCGTCTGGTCGCGGCGGGCGGCGTGTCGGCGGGGCAGCTCCTCAAGAGCGTGGCCGCATTCGACCTGATGACGAAGACGTGGTCGAGTCTCCCCGACATGACCACCGCCCGGCACGGCATGGCCGTCGACGCCGTGGAGAAATCCGTGTACGCGATCGGCGGGTCGACCGCCGTCGGCGACGGCCAGCTCACCTCGTCGGCGGAAGCACTGAAACTCCCGGCCCGCAGGATCCAGCCGGCGTCGCAGTGGCGTTCGCTGCCCGACGCACCGACCCCCCGGCTGATGATGGCCTGGGCCGTCCAGGGCGACAAGATCTGGATTCTGGGCGGCCTGCGCAACGGCGCGGTGCTGCAGACCGTCGAGAGCTACGACCCGCGCACCGGGGCCTGGCAGACCGGGCCACCGTTGCCCATCCCGCTGCATCACGCGACGGCGGCGACCTATCGCGGCGAAGTCGTGGTGCTCGGCGGCGCGAGCGATCAGCTCGCCGAAGCGTCCAACAAGGTGTTCGCGCTACGCGGCGGCAATTGGGTCGAACTGCCGCATCTCACCCACGCGCGCGCCGCCCCTGCCGCGGCAGTGGTGGGTGACAAGCTCGTCGCGGTCGGTGGCCAGAACGCCAAGCAACTCGTTCCGCAGACCGAGGTCTTCGACGGCAGTTCGTGGAAGGACGCCGCCGACATGCCCACGCCGCGCGAACACCTGGCGGCGGTGTCGGACGGCACCTACCTGTACGCGATCGGCGGGCGGTTCCTCTCCTCCGACAAGAACTCCGCGGCCAATGAGCGGTTCGACCCGCAGTCGGGCACCTGGACCAAGCTGGTCGGCATGCCGACCCCGCGCGGCAGCTACGGCGCGACCTACATCGACGGCCGCATCGTGGTGGCCGGCGGCGAGGAACCGACGATGGTGCTCAACGTGGTGGAGATGTACGACATCGCCGACGGGAAGTGGAGCACCCTGCCCCCGATGCCCACCGCGCGCCATGCCGAGGTGGTTGCGACGGTCGGGAACACCGTCTACTGCATCGGCGGCGCGAACCGGCCAACCCACGAGGGCCCGATCGCGACGGTCGAGGCGCTCGACTTCATGTAGCGACGACGGCCGTGAGCGCTCGACGGTGAAGGGGCGACGGGTCGTCGACTGGTGGTACGGCGCCAAGCGATGGATGTATCGCGGTGGGCGGCCGGGCTTTTCGGCCAGAGTGATGAATCGGCTGTCCGCGCTGCAGTATTCGGCCGGTGTCCTGTCCCCGGCGCGGGCGATGACCCTCGAGGTGCTTGGGCGGCGGTCCGGACGAGTGATCCCTGTCGCCGTGGTCGTCGTCGATTATGACGGCGGACGCTACCTGGTTTCGATGCTCGGCAACGAGGTGAACTGGGTGCGCAATGTCCGCGCCGCCGACGGGCGGGCCGTCCTGCGGCGCGGGCACCCCGAACCGGTGCGCTTGCTCGAGGTCGCCACCGGGGACCGCGCGCCCGTCTTGCGCCGCTACGTCGCCGTTGCGCCGGGCGCGCGCCCCCACATTCCCCTGGGCCGCGACGCACCCTTGGCGGAGTTCGAGGGGATTGCCGGCCGTTACCCGGTATTCCGGATCACCCCGGACAATCCGTCTCGCCCGCAAGGGCACGGGCACGCCGGCAGGCGCTGAGGTCACCTGGTCGGGGCCGTCGATCCCAGCCCGTTTGTTTTACTCGCGCCAGATACGGGGATCCCACAACGAGCCGGCGCCCAGCGCCCGGCGAAAACCAATCTGATGGGAGCCCGGAATGAACAGCAGCGCTATCTGGATCGTGGTCGCCGCCGCGGCGGTCCTGTTGATTCTCGTGGCCCTCGTCGCGCTCAGCAGCGTGCGACGCCGCCGGCGCCAGCGGCAGGCCGAGGAGATTCGCGAACAAGCGAGGCTGGCGCAGGCCCAGGTCGAGCGGCGTGAAGCGCTTGCGCAGGAGACGGCCGCCAAGGCTCGCGCCGCGCAGGCCGAGGCGGAGGTCAAGGCGGCCGAAGCCGCCCGGCTGCAGGAGCGGGCGGCCGAGCACCAAAGCGAGGTCGCGGCGTCGCGCGAGCAGCTGCAGGAGCAGTTCAACCGCGCCGATGAACTGCACCCGGAGGCCGCCGCGAAGCCGGCGAGTGAGCGCGACGATCCCAACGCGGTGCGGTCCCCGGCGTCGCACGAGCCGACGACCGAGGCCGAGGCCGTGCGGCACGAGACCTACCGCCGCTGACCGGGCTAGAGCCAGGTGTCCTGGGTGGTGGCGGTGAGGAACGCCTCCAGGTCGTCGCGCCACTGCGCGGGCGTGGTCTTGTCCGGTTCGATCCCGGTGTATTCGCCGCGATAGAACAGCAGCGGCCGCGGCTTGATCTTGGGTGCCTCCGACAGCGACTGCACCGCGCCGAACACCACGAAGTGATCGCCGCCGTCGTGCACGGACGCCACCGTGCAGTCGATGTGGGCCAGCGACCCGTCGATGATCGGCGAGCCGAGTTCGGAGGGGTGCCAGTCGATCCCGGCGAACTTGTCGGGTTCCTTCGATCCGAACCTGGCCGACACGTCCTTCTGCTTCTCCCTCAGCACGTTGACGCAGAACCGGCCGGTGGCCTCGATGGCCTGCCAGGACCGCGACACCTTGGTGGGGCAGAACAGCACCAACGGCGGGTCCAGCGACAGCGCCGCGAACGACTGGCAGGCGAAGCCGACCGGGACGTCGTCGTGCACGGTGGTGATAATCGTGATACCGGTGCAGAACTGGCCCAGCACCTGCCGGAAGGCCCGCGGATCGATCGGCGCAGACATGACTATCCGCGGGCGCCGACCGTGAAGTCGTGGCCCCACAAACTCACGGCGGTGCTTTCCCGGGCGACCCAGTCGTCGTCCTCGACTTGCCTTCCCTCGCAGCCGAATTCGACGTCGAACCCACCGGGCGTCTTCATGTAGAACGACAGCATCAGGTCGTTGACGTGCCGGCCCAGCGTGGCCGACATGGGCACCTTGCGGCGCAATGCGCGGTCCAGGCACAGGCCCACGTCGTCGGCGTTCTCGACCTCCATCATCAGGTGCACGATCCCGCTCGGCGTCGGAAGCGGCAGGAAGGCCAGGCTGTGGTGGCGCGGGTTGCAGCCGAAGAACCGCAGCCACGCGGGCGCCCCGTCCGCGGGCCGGCCCACCACCTGCGGCGGCAATCGCATCGAGTCGCGCAGCTTGAAGCCGAGCACATCCCGGTAGAAGTGCAACGCCTCGTCGTCGTCGCGGGTGGACAGCACCACGTGGCCCAATCCCTGCTCGCCGGTGACGAACCTGTGCCCGTACGGGCTCACCACGCGGCGGTGCTCCAGCGCGACCCCGTGGAACACCTCCAGGCAGTTGCCCGACGGGTCGGAGAACCGGATCATCTCGGCGACCCGGCGATCCGCCAGCTCGGCCGCGGTGGCCTCCTTGTACGGCACGCCCTCGACGTCGAGCCGGTTCCGGATCTCTTGCAGGCCTTCGGCATTGGCGCACTCCCAGCCGGCCTCCAGCAGGTGGTCGCGCTCTCCCGGCACGATCACCAGCCGGGCCGGGAAGTCGTCCATGCGCAAGTACAGCGCACCCTCGGTGTCGCCCTTGCCCTCGACCATGCCGAGCACCTTCAGGCCGAATTCGCGCCAGGCCGCCATGTCGGTGGTCCCGATGCGGAGATAACCCAGCGAACGGATGCTCATCACGCGCCTCCAAGGAAATCAACGGTCAACTTGTTGAACTCGTCGAACTTCTCCACCTGCGCCCAATGCCCACACTGCCCGAAAACGTGGAGCTGCGCACGCGGAATGGTCTTCAGCGCGACCAGCGCGCCGTCGAGCGGGTTGACCCGGTCCTCCCGACCCCAGATCAACAGCACGGGCTGGCGCAGCCGGTGCACCTCGCGCCACATCATGCCGAGCTCGAAATCGGCCCCCGCGAACGACATTCCCATCGCCCGGGTCGCGGTCAACGATTCCGGCGTGCTGGCCAGCGCGAACCGCTCGTCGATCAGCTCCGGCGTGATCAGCTTCTGGTCGTAGACCATGACCCGCAGGAAGGCCTCGAGGTTTTCCCTCGTCGGTTCGGCGGAGAACTTCCCCAGCCGCTTGACGCCCTCGGTCGGATCGGGAGCGAACAGGTTGATGCTCAAACCGCCGGGCCCCATCAACACGAGCCGGCCGGCCCGGTCCGGGTAGTCGAGGGCGAACCGGACCGCGGTGCCCCCACCCAGCGAATTGCCCACCAGCGGAACGCGTCCCAGCTCGAGCTGGTCGAAAAGCCCCTTGAGCGCCCGCGCCGCGTAATGGTTGAACTGGCCGTGCTCGGCGCGCTTGTCGGAAAGCCCGTAGCCGGGTTGATCGACGGCCAGCACATGGAACCGCTGGGCCAGCACCGGGATGTTGCGCGAGAAGTTCGTCCAGCTCGCCGCGCCCGGACCGCCGCCGTGCAACAGCACCACCGTCTGGTCGTTGCCGACCCCGGCCTCGTGGTAGTGCAGCCTGAGCGGTCCGTCGACATCGACTTCGGCGAAGCGCGAGGTCGACTCGAACGTCAACTCCCCCGTTGTTGCCGTCATGCCTAGACCATGGTGTCGCCGGGCGGCAACCCGAACTCGTTGTTCCCGAAGATCTGGTAGGCCCGCTCGGGGTCGTTGGCCGCGTGCACCCGGCCGGCGTGCGCGTCGCGCCAGAACCGTTGCACCGGTTGGTCGTTGCCGAGGGCGGTGGCGCCGGAGGCCTCGAACAGCCGGTCGATCGACGCGATCGCGCGCCCGGTCGCCCGCACCTGGTCGCGGCGGGCGCGGGCGCGCAGCTCGAACGGGATCTCCTTGCCGGCCGACAGCAGCGCGTACTCGTCGGCGACGTTGCCACTCAGCTGCCGCCACGCCGCGTCGATGTCGCTGGCCGCCTCGGCGATGCGCACCTTGGCGAACGGGTCGTCCTTGGCCTTCTCGCCGGCGAACGCCGCGCGCACCCGCTTGCCCTGGTGCTCCACGTGCGCGTCGTAGGCCCCATAGGCCATGCCGACGATCGGCGCGGAAATGGTGGTGGGATGCATTGTGCCCCAAGGCATCTTGTAGACGGGTGCGGTGTTGGTCTGGTACCCGCCGGCAGTGCCGTCGTTCATCGCCTTGTAGGACAGGAACCGGTGGCGGGGCACGAAGACGTCCTTGACGACGACGGTGTTGCTGCCGGTGCCGCGCAAGCCGACGACGTGCCACACGTCGTCGATGCGGTACTCGGAGCGCGGGATCAGGAAGCTGCCGAAGTCGACCGGGCGGCCGTCCTTGATCACCGGACCGCCGAGGAAGGCCCACGTGGCGTGGTCGCAGCCGGACGACCAGTTCCAGGAACCGTTGACCAGGTATCCGCCGTCGGTGACCACGCCGGCGCCCATCGGCGCGTAGGAGGACGAGACCCGCACGTTCGGATCCTCGCCCCAGACTTCCTCCTGCGCCTGCTGGTCGAACAACGCCAGATGCCAGTTGTGCACGCCGATGATGGAGCTGACCCAGCCGGTGGAACCGCACGCGCTGGCCAGCCGCCGCACCGCCTCGTAGAACAGGGTCGGATCGCATTGCAGTCCGCCCCACTGTTCGGGCTGCAGCAGGGTGAAGAAGCCGATGTCCTGGAGATCCTGAACGGTCTCGTCGGGCAGCCGCCGCAAATCCTCCGTCGCCTGAGCGCGCTCCCTGATCCGCGGCAGCAGATCATCGATGCCAGCCAAAACCGACTGCGCGTCACGCTGTTGAATGGACGTCACTTAAGTTTGCCTCCTGAGAGTGCGGACTTACACCAGAGACTAGAACACGTTCCGATTTGTGTCGAGCAGGGTATTCCTGCGGCTGGTAGCGATATGAATCGGGTTTTCTGTAACATGTTCTAGTTGTGACGAGAGGGAGGATGGGTCGTGGCCGAGGCCAATCTCGACGAGCCACTCGGTGACCACGTCCTTGAGCTGCAGATCGCGGAGGTCGTCGCCGAGACCGACGACGCGCGGTCGCTGGTGTTCGCGGTGCCCGACGAGCCGGGTGACCCCGACATCCCGCCCGAGCGGCTGCGCTACGCGCCGGGCCAGTTCTTGACGCTGCGCGTTCCCAGCGAGCGCACCGGCTCGGTGGCCCGCTGCTATTCGCTGTGCAGTTCGCCGTTCACCGACGACGCGCTGACGGTCACGGTCAAGCGGACCGCGGACGGATACGCGTCGAACTGGCTGTGCGAGCACGCGCGGGCGGGCATGCGGATCCACGTGCTCGCACCGTCGGGCACCTTCGTGCCGAAAACCCTCGACGACGATTTCCTGCTGATGGCCGCGGGCAGCGGGATCACCCCGATCATGTCGATCTGCAAGTCGGCGCTCGCCGAGGGGGGCGGCCAGGTGACCCTGCTGTACGCCAATCGCGACGAGAAGTCGGTGATCTTCGGCGACGCGCTGCGCGAGCTGTCCGCCAAGTACCCGGACCGGCTCACGGTGGTGCACTGGCTGGAATCGCTGCAGGGAATGCCGAGCGTCGCCGCGCTGGCCAAGCTCGCCGCCCCCTATACCGCTCGGCCGGTGTACATCTGCGGGCCCGGACCCTTCATGGACGCCGCCCGGGAGGCGCTGGATTCACTGAAAGTGCCTGCGGCGCAGGTGCACATCGAGGTGTTCAAGTCGCTGGACTCCGACCCGTTCGCGGCGGTGAAGATCGACGACACCGCACCGGGCGACCAGCCGCCGGCCACCGCCGTGGTGCAGCTGGACGGTGAAACCCACACCGTGTCGTGGCCGCGCAACGCCAAACTGCTCGACGTCCTGCTGGCGAAGGGCCTCGACGCGCCGTTCTCCTGCCGCGAGGGCCACTGCGGCGCGTGCGCGTGCACCTTGCGCAGCGGCAAGGTGAGCATGGAGGTCAACGACGTGCTCGAACAGCAGGACCTCGACGACGGCCTCATTTTGGCCTGTCAATCTCACCCCGAATCTGATTCGGTAGAAGTCACCTACGACGAGTAGTCGCGGGATTAGGTTCACCGTTAGGGTTGGCGAACCGAAAGGGGAGCAGCATGAAGCGGCTGATCACGGGGTTTGCGGTCGTCGGATCGGCGTTGGCGTTGCTGCCCTGTCCCGTCGCCGGCGCGGCCAGCAACACCGCCACCACCTTGTTCCCGCTGGACGGGCCGAACCAGCTCGAGACGCGCGCGGTCCTCAATTGCTTCAAGTCCGACGGCCACTGCGACTTCACCGCCGGAGCGGACATGCTGACGCCCGACGGGGTGACCGGCTTCCCGTCCGGCCTGTGGGCCCGCCAGACCACCGAGATCCGTTCGTCGAACCGGCTGGCCTATCTGGACGCGCACGCCAACGGCGAACACGAGCGGGTGATGAAGTCGATGGGTTCCGACGAGATCACCACCGTCTACTTCGGCGAGGGCCCGCCGGACAAGTACCAGACCACCGGCCGCATCGACTCCACGGATTGGCAGACGGGCCAGCCCAAGACGGACAACAACGTCATCATGTGCACCCACATTCAGGTGGTCTATCCCGGCGTCAACACCACCTCGCCCAGCACCTGCGCCCAGACCACGTTCTCCTGAGCCGTCCGCCGCATACCTGGTTCAGGCCGCATTCGAAGATGGCTGATCATGGGTGAGTGCGTGACACTCACGGGGACGCAGCAGACCGCGCTGGTCACCCTCTACGGCAAGGCGCTGGAGAGCCGCCGGCCCGATTCCATCCTCGGCGACCGCGAAGCCGACAGGGCCGTGCGACGACTCGACTACGACTTCAGCAGCCTGCGCATGCGCGATCGCGATCAACAATCCTCCGCGGTGCGCTCCAAGGCCTACGACCGGCGGGTAAAGGGATACCTCGACGGTCACCCCGCCTGTGTCGTCTTGCATCTGGGCTGCGGGCTGGACACGCGGGCCTACCGCGTCGACCCGCCGGCCACCGTCGACTGGTACGACATCGACCTACCTGATGTCATCGCGTTGCGCCGCAAGCTTTTTGAACAGCGCCCTGGTCTGCACGTTGTCGGCGCCTCGGTCACCGACCCAGAACTGCTCGACGGGATCACCGGGGACCGTGAGGTTCTGGTGGTCGCCGAGGGGCTGACACCGTATCTACGGCGCGCCGACGGCGTGGCGATGCTGCGGCGCATTGTCGGGCATTTCAAAGGCGGAGAGATGCTCCTGGACGGCTACAGCCGGGCCGGGGTGTGGCTCCTGCAGCGCTACCCTCCAGTCAAAGCGTCAGGCGCGCAGCTGGATTGGAGCATCACCGACCCGCGCGAGCTGGAACGGGCCGTGCCGGGTCTGGTGTTCGACTGCGAGTGGTGGTTCGCCGACGCCGAAGACATCCGCCGGTACTACTCGCCATGGTATTGGTGGCTGATGCAGGTGCTCTTCCGGATCACCCCGGTCAGGCGCCTGGGCCGAGGCATCCGTTACCACTTCGGGTCGGGCGTCGACACCTAGTCAGCGCGGCAAGCCGAGCAGCCGCTCGGCGGCCACGGTGAGCAGGATCTGCTCGGTGCCGCCGGCGATGGTCAGGCAGCGGGTGTTCAAGAAGTCGTACACCGCGTGGTTGCGGACCAGCCCGCCGCCCTCGGAGACGTCCATCATGTACTCGGCGAGCGCCTGCCGGTAGCGCACCCCGATGAGCTTGCGGACGCTGGACTGCGCGCCGGGGTCCTGCCCGCCGACGGCGAGCTGGGCGATCCGCTGGTCCAGCAGCGCGCCGGTCTGGGCGATGACGATCAACCGGCCGAGCCGATCCTGCTGCGCGGCGTCGAGGTCGAGCTTCGCCAGCACCTTGAGCAGCTCCTCCATCGGGTTGCCCAGCGCGGTGCCGGTGGCCATGGCGACGCGCTCGTTGGCCAGGGTGGTCCGGGCCAGGCGCCAGCCGTCGTTCACCTCGCCGACCACCATCTCGTCGGGGACGAACACGTTGTCCAGGAAGACCTCGTTGAACAGGGAGTCGCCGGTGATCTCGCGCAACGGGCGGATCTCGATGCCCGGTGAGCGCATGTCGACCAGGAAGTAGGTGATGCCCTTGTGCTTCGGCGCGTCGGGATCGGTGCGCGCCAGGCACACGCCCCAGCGCGCCTTGTGGGCCGCCGACGTCCAGACCTTCTGTCCGGTGAGCAGCCAGCCGCCGTCACCCCGCACCGCCTTGGTGCGCAGCGACGCCAGGTCCGAGCCGGCGCCCGGCTCGGAAAACAGCTGACACCACAGGAATTCACCGCGCAAGGTGCCCGGCACGAAGCGCTCGATCTGCTCCGGCGTTCCGTGCTCGAGGATGGTCGGCGCGGCCCACCAGCCGATCACCAGGTCCGGACGGACCACGCCGGCCGCCGCCATCTCCTGGTCGATCAGCAGCTGTTCGGCCGGCGACGCGCCACGCCCGTGCGGAGACGGCCAGTGGGGCGCCTGCAGCCCGGCCTCGGCGAGCGCCGCCTGCCGCTTCTCCTCGGGCAGCGCGACGACCTCGGCGACGGCCGCGGCGATCTCCGCACGCTGGCCCTCGACGCCGGTGAGGTCGATGCCCAGGCGCCGCCGCACGCCGCCCTGGGTCAGTTCGGTGACGCGGCGCAGCCAGCGCTCGGCGCCGCCCAGGAAGCGACCGATGGCATGCGCCCGGCGCAGGTACAGGTGCGCGTCGTGCTCCCAGGTGCAGCCGATGCCGCCGAGCACCTGGATGCAGTCCTTGACATTGGCCTTGGCGGCGGCGATGCCGATGCTCGCGGCCAACGCGGCTGCGATCGAGAACTGGTCGGGGTCGGACTCCGCGGCGGCGCGGGCGGCGTCGGCGGCGGCGACCTCGGCCTGCTCGGCGCGGCACAGCATCTCGGCGCACAGGTGCTTGACGGCCTGGAAGCTGCCGATCGGCTTGCCGAACTGCTCGCGGACCTTGGCGTAGTCGACGGCGGTGTCCAGCGACCACCGGGTCACGCCGGCGGCCTCGGCCGCCAGTACCGTCGCCGTCAGTTCCTCGACGCGCCCTGACGCCGTCGCGATCGCGGAGGCCGGTGCCGACGTCAGCACCACCCGGGCCAACGGCCGGGAGAAGTCAGTGGCCTCCAGCGGCTCGATCTGCACGCCGTCGCTGTCGGTGTCGACCAGCAGCCACTTCCCGTCGGCGGGCAGCAACAGGACGCCGCCGTCGGCGGCGCCCAACACCCACGGCAGGACACCCGACACCCGCGAGGTCTGCCCGTCGAACTGGGCGTCACCCTCCAGCGCAAGCCCGGCGAAGCGTTCGCCGGCGGCCAGTTGCCCCAGCAGGTCGGGGTCGGTCACGACGAGCGTCGCGAGCGCGGTGGTCGCCACCGGACCGGGCACCAGCGCCTTGGCCGCTTCCTCGACCATCGCGCACAAGTCCTCGACGCTGCCGCCCGCCCCGCCGTGCTCCTCGGGGATCGCGACACCGAAAATGCCCAGCTCGGCCAGGCGGGCGAACACCGGACGCCACGCGTCCGTGTCGCCGCGCTCGACCTGGCGAATCGCCGTCGTCCCACCGGGCCCCGACGTCGCGTTGCGGGCCCAGTCGCGCACCAGGGCGCGCGCGGCGAACTGTTCGTCTGTGACGGTCGCTACCACCCTCGGGACCTCCGCGTCCTTCGACTCGACGTGACGTGGGGCCTACGACCCCTAGCTCTCGATTGTCCGGTCTGCCTCGGGCCGCTGCGCAACCCGCCCTCGTCGCAGACTAGAACGTGTTCTAATAGTGCCAGCGATCGACCGTCAAGTCGAACGCCATCGCAGCAGCACACGCGGCTGCCCCGGCGGTACGGAGGTGGGAAATTCACACTCAGCATGCGTATCGTTTGCAAGCGAGCCGCCAGGAACAGGAGCAACCCTTCAGATGCCAGCCAGTGCCAACTCGAAGGCCAACTCGAGCCGCGCTTCTGACTCGCAGCCGCGCGAGGTGATGAACGTGGCGGTATTGGCCGAGTCCGAACTCGGCTCGGAGGCCCAGCGGGAACGGCGCAAACGCATCCTGGACGCCACCATGGCGATCGCGTCCAAGGGCGGCTACGAGGCGGTTCAGATGCGTGCCGTCGCGGACCGCGCCGACGTCGCGGTGGGCACCCTGTACCGGTACTTCCCGTCGAAGGTGCACCTGCTGGTTTCGGCGCTGGGCCGCGAATTCAGCCGCATCGACGCCAAGACCGACCGCTCATCGGTCGCCGGGGGGACGCCGTTCCAACGGCTGAACTTCATGGTCGGCAAGCTCAACCGGGCGATGCAACGCAATCCCCTGCTCACCGAGGCCATGACGCGTGCCTACGTCTTCGCCGACGCCTCCGCGGCCAGCGAGGTCGACCAGGTCGAGAAGCTCATCGACTCCATGTTCGCCCGGGCGATGGCCGACGGCGAACCGACCGAGGACCAGTACCACATCGCCCGGGTGATCTCGGACGTCTGGCTGTCCAACCTGCTGGCCTGGCTCACCCGGCGCGCTTCGGCGACCGACGTCAGCAAGCGACTGGACCTGGCTGTGCGGCTGCTGATCGGGGACCAGAACGGCGGCTAGCCTCGCCGCCAGACGGCTAGGCGGCGATCGCAAGCGCGGCGTAGCCGGGCGAAGCGGGTCGCCGCCAGACAGCTAGGCGGGTGGACCGGCGGTGCGTCCGCGGATCAGCTCGGTGCCCAAGACCTCGACGACCGGCAGACCCGACCGCGGTGGGCTCAACAACAGCTCACCCGCCCGGCGGCCCTTCTGCAGGCTCGGCTGGGACACCGTGGTCAACCCCCGGCCGACCGCGTCGGGCACGCCGTCGAAACCGGTGACGGTCATCTGCCCGGGAACGTAAATCCCATGCGCGCGAAGGTAATCCATGGCGGACAGGGCCAATATGTCCGCCGTGCACATCAGCGCGGTGATCCGCGGGTTGGCCTCCAGCGCCGCCTTGGCGGCGGCCCCACCCGAGTCCGGTAGGTGCTCGTAGCTCTCCACCACGGTCAGCGCGTCGGGGTCGACGCCGGCCGCCGTCATCGCGTCCCAGACGCCGATGATCCGTTCGCGCTGCACGTCGAAAGCCGGCGACCGCAACCGGTCGGCGTCAACCAGCCCTTGCCTGCGGTCCCGGCCCAGCCGCATGGTCAGCAGCCCGATCTCGCGATGCCCCAGCCCGAGCACGTAGTCCGCCAGTTCTCGCATCGCCGCCCGGTCGTCGATGCCCACCCGGGACACACCGGCGAGCTCCTTCGGCTGGTCGACGACGACGACCGGCAACCGGCGCTGCAGGACCACCTGCAGATAGGGGTCGTCTTCGCAGACCGAATACACCACGAAGCCGTCCACACCGGCGCCCAGCACCGCGCTCATCCCGTCCTGGATGCTGCGGCCGGGCCCGACGGCCACCAGCAGCAGCCCCTGCCCCAGCTCCTCGCAGGACTGGGCGACCCCGGCGACGAAATCCCGCGCCGCCGGGTCGCTGAAGAAGTAGGTCAGCGGTTCGGCCATCACCAGCCCGACCGCGCCCGCCTTGCGGGTGCGCAGGGATCGCGCCACCGGGTCGGGACCCGGATACCCGAGCCGCTTGGCCGTAGCCAGCACGCGCTCGCGCAGGTCGGCCGACAGCTGATCCGGCCGGTTGAAGGCATTCGAGATCGTCGTGCGCGAAACCTTCAGTTCGTCGGCCAGCGATGCCAAAGTCGCACGCCGGCGCGATGCGGGACTCACGTTCGGTGACGCTACAGCGCATCGTCGGTCGCGCCTACGCGGCGACTGTTCGACGGTTTTGTAATGGAAACGATTTTCATTAGTATTATGGGTCGGCCGGTCGGCCCAGCGAGAGGAATTCGGACGTGCGCATGGCGCTCAGGCGGGGACGACGCGCGCTCGGCGGTGCGCTGCGTTGGCTGCCCGCCGCGCTGGTCCTGCTGGCCGCCTTCGCACTCACCGGCTGCGGCGGCCCCGCGCACCCGCGGGCGGCGACCGTCGTCGCCTCCACCGGGGTATGGGGCAGCGTGGCGCTCGCCATCACCGGCCGTCACGTCCCGGTCAACGCCATCCTGACCGAAAGCGACACCGACCCGCACTCCTATGCGGCCAGCCCATCGGACGCCGCCGCCATCACCGACGCCGCCCTGGTCGTGTACAACGGCGGCGGTTACGACCCCTGGGTGGAGCAGGTGCTGGCGGGGCATGCCGGCGTGCAGTCGATCGGCGCCTATTCGTTCCTCAAGCAAGCCACCGCGGGAGGGCAGCCGGCCAACGAGCACGTCTTCTACAACCTCGACGTCGCCAAGTCGGTCGCCTTCGCCATCGCCGACCGCGTGGCCGCCATCGACCCGGCCCACGCTGCCGACTACCGCGCCAACGCCGCCGAGTTCTGCCGCGGCGCCGACGCGATCGCCATCTCCGAACACGCCATCGCCAGCGCCTACCCCGGCACCGCGGTGATCGCGACCGAACCGGTCGGCCACTACCTGCTGGCGGCGTCCGGGCTGGTCAACCGCACGCCGCCCGCCTTCACCGCCGCCAACGAGAACGAGACGGATCCCTCGCCGGCCGACATGGCGTTCGTCCTCGACCTGATCAACCACCGCCAGGTGGCGGCGGTGCTGATCAATCCGCAGACGTCCACCGCGGCGATCAACGGGCTGCGGGACGCCGCGCGCCGCTCGGGCGTGCCGGTGACCGAGGTGAGCGAAACCCTGCCCGCCGGAACCGATTACCTGACCTGGCAGCGCAACACGGTCAACCAGCTGCTGACCGCGCTGCAATCGGGCCGGTCCGTACAGCCGTGAGCCTCGACGCGGCCCCGGCCGTCGACCGCCACCCGGCCACCGTCTCGCTGCGCGGGGCCAAGCTGGCGTTCGGCGACCGCGTGCTGTGGGACCACCTCGACCTTTCGGTGTCGCGCGGCGAGTTCATCGCGGTCCTCGGCCCCAACGGCAGCGGCAAGACGTCACTGCTCAAGGTGCTATTGGGCCAGCTGTCGCTGTCCGCCGGTATCGCGCTGGTCGACGGAAAGCCGATGAACGCGGGCAGCGGACGGGTCGGCTACGTGCCGCAACACCGGCCGATGGACCACGACGTCATGCTGCGGGGGCGCGACCTAATTCGGCTGGGCTTCGACGGGCACCACTGGGGCGGCCTGCCACGCAGAGCCGCCGACCGGGCACGGCGCCGCGCGGCGGTGGCCGACGCGCTGCGACAGGTCAACGCCGAGCACCTGGCGGACGTCCGCGTCGGCGTGATGTCGGGCGGCGAGCTGCAGCGGATCCGCGTCGCTCAGGCGCTGGTGAGCGATCCGATGCTGCTGCTGTGCGACGAGCCGCTGCTGGCCCTGGACCCGGCGAACGCCAAGCTGGTGTCCGCGCTGATCGACCGCCGCCGCCGGGATGCGGCGACCACCGTCATCGTCGTCACCCACGATGTCAACGCGATCCTGCCATACGTGGACCGGCTGGTTTATCTGGTCGACGGCCGATTCCGCATCGGCACCGTCGACGAGGTGATGACCACGGAGACGCTGTCCCTGCTGTACCGGGCCGACATCGAAGTGGTGAAGGTCAAGGACCGCTACGTGGTGGTGGGCGACACCAACGACGGTGCGCACCCGTGAACCACCGGCTCACCGACGTCCTGGCGCACCTGCTCGACTTCGACGTGACCGCGCACCTGCTCGGCCACGACTTCGTCCGGCAGGCGCTGCTCGCCGCCGCGCTGCTGGGACTGGTGGCCGGGCTGATCGGGCCGTTCATCGTGATGCGTCAGATGTCGTTCGCCGTGCACGGCTCCAGCGAATTGTCCTTGACCGGAGCGGCTTTCGCGCTGCTGGTCGGGGTCTCGGTGGGGCTGGGAGCGCTGGTCGGCAGCGCCCTGGCGGCCGCGCTGTTCGGCGTCCTGGGGCGGCGGGCGCGCGAACGCGATTCGGTGATCGGCGTGGTGCTCGCCTTCGGGCTTGGCCTGGCGGTGCTGTTCATCTACCTCTACCCGGGCCGGACCGCGACCAGTTTCGCGTTGCTCACGGGGCAGATCGTCGGCGTCGGCTACACCGGCCTGACCATGCTGGCGCTAGTGTGCCTGCTCGTCATCGCGGTGCTAGGCACCTGCTACCGCCCACTGTTGTTCGCCACCGTCGACCCCGACGTCGCCGCGGCCCGCGGCGTGCCCGTGCGCGCGCTGGGCATCGTGTTCGCCGCGCTGGTCGGTGTGGTGGCCGCTCAGGCCGTGCAGATCGTCGGGGCGCTGCTGGTGATGTCGTTGCTGATCACCCCGGCGGCCGCGGCCGCCCGCGTGGTGGCCTCCCCGGCGGCGGCGATGGTGGCCTCGGTCGTCTTCGCCGAGGTTTCCGCCGTCGGCGGCATTGTGCTGTCGTTGGCGCCCGGCGTTCCGGTGTCGGTCTTCGTCGCGGGAATTTCGTTCCTGATCTACCTGGTCTGCTGGCTGCTCGAGCGCCGGCGGGAGGTCGGCGCCTAAGCTTGTCGGCACAGACGGGCCCCGCGTCCGAAAGGCTCTGGTGCGTAGGCAGTTCCCGATCCTCCTGCAGGCGGCGGTATGCGCCCTCACGGCCGGCTGCACCACCGTCGTGGGCGGTAGCGCCGCGCCCGCGGACACCCGCGGTCCGCTGACGCAGGCCCCGGTGGCCGTCACCGCCCTCGACGGGCTGCTGCTCGACGACAGGAAGATCAACGACATCCTGGGTGCGGGAATGCGGATCCGGTATCGCACGCAGGAGATGTGGGACTCCAGCCAGACGTTCAGCGACCAGAGTTGCTTGGCGATGGCCGGGCCGGCCCAGCAGGCGGTCTATGCGGACACCGGCTGGATCGCGGTGCGTGGCGAGCGACTGGACGACAGCTTCGACGACCCCAAGGTGCGCAACGACTCCGTCAACCAGGCCGTGATCGCCTACCCGGCGGCCCGCCAGGCCAACGCGTTCTACGGGGCCTCGGTCCGGCGGTGGTCCGCCTGCGCCAACCGCCGGTTCATCGACCATCCCCCCGGCCAGGCCGAGATCGCCTGGGCGGTGGCCGATTCCCACCAGGTCGGCGGGACGCTCAGCACGTCCGAAGAGCAGGAAGGCAGCCAGGACGGCTGGCGCTGCCAGCGCGCGCTGACCGTGCGCAACAACGTCGTCATCGACGTGGCCGCGTGCGGCTCCTTCCTCCCCGGCTCGTCCGCGGTCGACCTCGCCCAACAGATCGCTGCCGCGGTCGTCAACCGCTAACGGCCGGGGAAGACGACCGCCTTTCCGGACGGCGCCGGCGCCGCCCCATAAGCTGGACGGGTGGCCCGCATCGACCTCAACGCCGACCTGGGCGAGGGCTTCGGCGTCTGGCGCCTCGGTGATGACGACGCCATGCTGCGGATCGTCAGCAGCGCCAACGTGGCGTGCGGATTCCATGCCGGGGATCCCGCCGGGTTGTTGCGGGTCTGCCGGTCGGCCGCCGAGCGCGGTGTACGGATCGGGGCGCAGGTGAGCTATCGCGACCTGGCCGGGTTCGGCAGGCGCTTCGTCGACGTCGCCGCCGATGACCTGGCCGCCGATGTGGTGTACCAGATCGGCGCGCTACAGGCGATCGCGCGCGCGTCGGGTTCCGCGGTGTCCTACGTCAAACCGCATGGCGCGCTGTACAACACGATCGTGACCCACCGCGAACAGGCGGCCGCGGTCGCCGACGCGGTGCGGATGGCGGACCCGGCGCTGCCGGTGCTGGGCCTGGCGGGCTCGGCGTTTTTCGACGAGGCCGCGCGCCGCGGCCTGCGCACGGTGGCCGAGGGCTTCGCCGATCGCGCCTACCGGGCGGACGGCCAGTTGGTGTCCCGCCGCGAACCCGGCGCGGTGCTGGGAGACCCGGCGGCGATCGCCGAGCGCGTGGTGGGCATGGTGACCTCCGGCCGGGTCACCGCCGCCGACGGCACGCCCATCGCGGTCGACGTGGAATCGGTTTGCGTGCATGGCGATTCGCCCGGCGCGGTGCAGATCGCCATCGCCGTGCGCGATGGGCTTACGGCCGCGGGTGTCGAGATCGGGGCGTTCGGCTGATGCGGCTCAAATTCGGCCGGCCCGACATCGGGCGGTACGCGGATCGGTTCGACGCGCCCGCCGCCGAACCGGGGTCCCTGTCGGTGACGTGGATGGGCGTGGCGACGCTGCTCATCGACGACGGCTCGTCGGCGCTGCTGACCGACGGCTACTTCTCCCGGCCCGGCCTGGCGCGCGTGGCGGCCGGCAAGGTGGCGCCGTCGCCGGCCCGCGTGGACGGCTGCCTGGCGCGGGCCAAGGTGTCACGGCTGGAGGCCGTGATCCCGGTGCACACCCATATCGACCACGCGCTGGATTCCGCGCTGGTGGCCGAGCGCACCGGCGCACGGCTGGTCGGCGGCCGCTCGGCGGCCAACGTCGGGCGCGGACACGGGCTGCCCGAGGACCGACTCGTCATCGCCCGCAGCGGTGAGCCGATCACGTTGGGCGCCTACGACGTGACGCTGGTGGAGTCCCATCACTGCCCACCCGACCGGTTCCCCGGCACGATCGATGCGCCGCTGACCCCGCCGGTCAAGGCCGCCGCCTACCGCTGCGGTGAGTCCTGGTCGGCGCTGGTGCACCACCGGCCGTCGGGCCGGCGGCTGCTGATCCAGGGCAGCGCCGGTTTCGTCGAGGGCGCGCTGGCCGGCCACCGCGCGCACGGTCTCGGTCCAGTAGTCGATCAGGTAGGAGCGTGGCCGCAACCCCAGCTGACCGACGGACAGGTAGACCGCGTCGGCGCGGTGGCCGGCCAGCGCGCCCTCGACGAAACCGGCGCTGCCCTGGATCAGCAGCCGCCGGCCCGACGGCCGGTG
>NZ_LZJM01000008.1:0-620 GCF_001667665.1 Mycobacterium sp. E342 | reverse complement strand
AGATCGAGGACAAGGTCGACCGAATTGTCACCATCGGCGCCTTCGAGGCTTTCAAGATGGAGCGGTACGCCGCGTTCTTCGAACGTTCCTACAACATTCTTCCCGACGACGGCCGCATGTTATTGCATACCATTTTGACCTACACCCAGAAGCAGCAGTACGAACGCGGCGTCTCCATCACGATGAACGACCTTCGATTCGCGCGGTTCATTGGCACTGAAATCTTCCCGGGCGGACAATTACCGGCGCAGGAAGACATCTTCAGGTTCGCCGGCGAAGCGGGGTTCTCCGTGCAGCAGGTCCAATTGCTGCAGGAGCACTACGAGCGCACGCTCAACATCTGGGCGGCGAACCTGGAGGCCAACCGCCAACGGGCGGTCGAGATCCAGTCCCAAGAGGTCTACGACCGCTACATGAAGTACCTGACCGGGTGCGCGAAGCTGTTCCGCCAGGGTTACACCGACGTCGACCAGTTCACGTTGGAAAAGTAGCGGACCCCAGCCCCTCGCGACCTACTTCACGAGGGTGAACTGCCCGACATTGCTGATGCCCTTGCGGAAGAAGTTCTCACAGCCGGTCAGGTAGTGCATGTACTTGTTGTAGACCTCTTCGGACTGGAT
>NZ_LZJM01000007.1:0-887 GCF_001667665.1 Mycobacterium sp. E342 | reverse complement strand
GCCCCAACGTTCCCCGGATCAATTTCTTGGCCGCGTCCAGCGCGGCGTGATAGTCCCGGGGCGGCGACGTGGCCGCCAGCTCCGTCAACCCATAGATCAGCGCGTAGACGGCCTCGACGATGCCGTTGCGGTCGGCCCGGTGCGCGAGCTCGCCCCGGCGGTAGGCATCGTCGATGACACCCTCGATGATTCCGCGAAACACCTGGAAGTCGGCCGCGAGCCGCGAATCGCGGGCGACAGCGCCTTCGGCGCGGATCACCCACTCGAAGGCGGCAAGATGCGGATACTCGCGCATGAGCCGGCCCGATTCGTCGAGCACCGCCTCGATGCGGTCGACGGCGGTCCCCGGGCGCGCGGCGGCCGCGCGCAGCCGCGGCAACGCGACGTCCGTGCGCGCCGCTATCGCGGCGTTGATCAGCTCCGCCTTGTTCGGAAAGTAGTTGTAGAGGCTGGCGCTGGTGATGTTCGCAGCCCGGGCGATCTCACGGATGGTGGCGCCCGCGTACCCGACCTCGGCCACGCATCGCATCGCGGCGGTGATGATGCGGGCCCGGGTCTGCTCACCGTCGGCACCCACCGGGCGGCCCAATCGCGGCGGCGTGGCGCTCATGCGGCGGGAAGCACGTGGCAGCTCCGTCCATCACGCACTACGCACCTCCGCGGCGAAGCCGGAACTAATCGATCACTCGATTATATTCGACTGTGTCGGGCACCGAGAGCCGGCGGACGGGACGCGCGAGTGAGGACAGCACGGTGACGCGGGCGCAACGGGGACGTCCGGTCGGTGCCAGCGGCGAGGAGACGCGGCAGCGGATCGTCGTTGTCACCATGCGCTGCGTGGCCGAGGTCGGGTACGCGGGCGCCACCATCCGTGAGATCGCCCGGGC
>NZ_LZJM01000006.1:0-11482 GCF_001667665.1 Mycobacterium sp. E342 | reverse complement strand
ACGCCTCGGTGCTCGACAACAAGAACAACGTCCGGCGCTCCGGGCCGCCGAGCGCGCATGCGATGGCGACGCGCTCGCCCATGTCGATGCGGTCGGTCACGGCGCCGCCGTCGACGATCCGCTCGAATTGGTGCGCCAGCGTCATCGCCGCCCACACCGCGCCGTCCGCGTCGAGCGCGATGCCGTCGGGTGGCCCGTCCAGGCCGTCGGCGAACACGCGACGGCCGGCCAGCCCGCCGTCGGAACCGACGGTGAACGCGGTCAGCCGCCGGCCGACCGACTCGGCCACGATCAGCGTTCGGCGGTCCGGGGTGATCACCATGCCGTTGGGAAAGTCGAGGTCTTCGGCGACGACGGTGGCGGGGCCGTCGGGATCCAACCGGATGATCGCGCCGCCGCTTCGCGCCTGGCACCCGATGTAGGCGCGGCCCGCGTCGTCGATGACCATGTCGCCGAGATCGGCCGACGCCAGGCCGCCGAGATCGGCAATGCTGTCGACGGTTTCACCGTCGTAACGCAGCACAGTGCGGCCCTCGGCCGAGACGATCAGCAGCGATCCGTCCGGGCGGAAACCCAGGCCCGACGGGGCGTGCCCCGGCAGCGGCAACGTGGTCAGGGACCCGCCCATGGTGGAGGTGTGTACCGCCTCGCCCAACATGTCGGAGAACCACAGCAGGCCCTCGAACCAGCGTGGCCCCTCGCCGAAGCAGAAGCCGTTGGCCAGCGGTTCGGGAATCATGCCCCGATGCCCTTCACCCCAGCTCCCGCTTTACAAAACACCGCCAAAGTGTCAGGCACCGCGGGTACCGGTGTCAATCGCGCGACCGGGGGACCGGTGTTGTTAGCCAAGCTTTACAAAAGCTATGCAAAGTGTCACGCTGAGCCGTGACCTGCCGGCGCGAGAGGTGGAGTGCGAATTGACCACGGCTTCCGAGGAATCTGAGCAGACCGAGTGGACGGTGCAGGGCCTGCTGGACCTGTTCGACGTGCGCCCCGACGGGCAAGACCGGTACACCGGCGACACCGGCATCGCCGGCGGCGACGAACGGCAGGTCGTGGAAGGCACCCAGGTGCTCGCCCAGGCGATTGTCGCGGTGGCCAAACGATTCCCGGACAAGTCGGTGCGCTCGGCGCACGCCGTCTTCTCCCGAGCCGTCGCCGTCGGGCCGCCGATCGAACTCGTCCTCGATGTCGTCGCCGAGGGCCGGTCCACCGCCACCGCGGTGGTCGCCGTGCACCAGAACGGTCGGCGTTGCCTGAGCATCACGGTGTTGGCCGACGTGCCCACCGGCGACGTCATCCGCCACCATCTGCCGCGCCCCGCCGTGGCCCCGCCCGCCGAGGCCATCCACTCGCCGATGCCGATGGTCGGACGGGAACTTCGGCTGGTCGACGTGGTCGACGTCAACAGCCCCGACGAGGTCGGGCCGCCGGAGCTCTACGCGTGGCTGCACTATGACCCGATCCCCGCCCGCGACGACCTGGCCAAGGCGCTGCTGGCGTACTTCACCGGGCACCTGGGGATTTCCACCACCATGCGGCCGCATCCGGGCATCGGCACCGCCCAGGCGCACCTGACCGTGTCCACCGCACCGATGAGCATCTCGGTGGCGTTCCACGAGCCGGTGCGCTGGGACGGGTGGCTGCTCTACACCCACGAGAGCACGCAGGTCGGCGCGGGGATGTCCTACGTGCGTGGCACGGTGCATTCCGAGGAGGGCGAGCTGCTGTGCTCTTTCGCGCAGGAGGCGCTGATCCGGCCGCTGCGCACCACCGACACGGCCATCGATTCGCGCGCACGGTTCTAGCGACTGGTCGCGTTTCATGCGCTTCACCATCACACACCCGATGCACAGCCATCCGTACAACGCGGAGCTGGTGAGCGGGGACGGCATCGGGAAGGTGGCCGCGGCCACCGAGGCGGCCGGCATCCACGGGTTCGGCTTCACCGACCACCCGGCCCCTTCGCAGCGGTGGCTGGAGGCCGGCGGGCATGACGCACTGGATCCCTTCGTCGCCTTGGGTTTCGCGGCGGCGACGACGAGCGCGCTGCGGCTGATTCCCAACATCGTGGTGCTGCCGTACCGAAACCCGTTCGTGGTGGCCAAGTCCGGCGCCACACTGGACTTGCTGTCCGGTGGCCGGTTCACGCTCGCGGTGGGCGTCGGTTACCTCAAGCGAGAGTTCGCGGCGCTGGGGGTCAGCTACGACGAACGGGCGGAGCTGTTCGAGGAAGCCCTGCAGGTGATCCGCGCGGTGTGGACCGGCGACGACATCACCTACGAGGGACGGCATTTCACCGCGCGGGGGATCACCGCGCATCCCCGCCCCCTGAGCGAACCGCATCCGCCGATCTGGATCGGCGGCAACACGTCGTCGGCGCGCCAGCGGGTGGCGCAATACGGTGACGGCTGGTGCCCGTTTCCCGCCCCGCCGCAGCTGGCGCAGACCGCCGGCACGGCGGTGATCGACTCGGTGGCTCGCCTCACTGACGGCGTCGACGATCTGCGGCGCCGGTGCGACGCCGCGGGCCGGGACTGGTCCGGGATCGACGTCACCTTCACCAACTTCGAGGGCGGCAGCCCCGCCAGTGACGAATTCAACGCCGACGCCTACCTCGACGGCCTTCAGCAGCTGGCCAAGGTGGGCGTGACGTGGGTGAGCGTTCACCTCCCCGGCGACAGCATGGCCCACGCGCTGGAGACACTCGATCGGTTCCGGACCCTCGTGATCGACGCGGCCTGATGGACTTCTCCCGCGTCGACCTCTCACCCGAGGACCAAGCCTTTCGTGACGAGACGCGGGCATTCATCGCGAAGCACGTCACCGATGAAGTGCTGCACCGGCAGCTGGAGTTCGGTGAAAACTTCGACGAGAGCGTGCATTTGGCGCTGGGGGCGGCCGGCTACCTGGCATCGGACTGGAAGCTGGAATCGGAAGGCGGGTTCAGCCCGGTTCGGCGCCGAATCTTTCAGCTCGAGATCGCCAGGGCCCACACCCCCTGGTATCACTGGGGCACCACGTCCGTCGTCGCCCGCCTGGTGCGGCGATTCGGGGCGCCGGAACTCGCCGACCAGGTCGTGCCCGGTGTGCTGTCCGGCGAGATCCGGCTCTGCCTCGGCTATACCGAGCCCGAAGGCGGGTCGGACGTCGCCACCTGCAAGACGCGCGCCGTGCGGGAGGCGGATGGATCTAGCTGGATCATCAATGGCTCCAAGATGTTCACGTCGAACGCGCAGAACGCCCGCTACGTCTTCCTGCTCACGAACACCGATCCACAAGGCCCGAAACACCGGAACCTGACCATGTTCCTGGTGCCGCTGGACTCGCCGGGCATCGAGATCCAAGGTATCCGCACCCTGGACGGTGACCGCACCAACATCGTCTACTACAGCGACGTCCGGATCGACGACCTCTACCGGATCGGCGAGGTCAACGGTGGCTGGACGGTGATGCGCGCCGCGCTTGACTCCGAGCACGGCATAGTGGACCCGGAAGACCATGGCCTGCAATACATTGCCGCGATGTCGGCGCATGGTGACCTGATGGCCGAAGTCGTCGACGCCGTCGCGGCGGTCGCCGCTCTACCCGGCCCCGACAGCCGGCGGCCGCTGGACGACGACTCGGTGGCATACCGGCTCGGGCGCGGCATCGCCCGGATGGAAGCGGCGCTGTCCGCACCCGGGATGTTCGGGCGGGTCGCGATCGCGCAGACGATGCGTGACATCACCCCCGACCTGATGGACATCTTGGGCACCGCGTCGGCCTTGCCCACCGAGGCCCCCGGATCCGCGACCGACGGTGCGGCAGAACACCTTTACCGGCTGGCGCTGCCGCTGGGGATCTACGGCGGGACGCTGGAAGTGTTCCGCAACATGATCGCCCAGCACTCGCTCAAGCTGGGACGGCCCAGTTACGGCGGGTGACTTCGGCGCGTTCAGGTGCGCCAACCTTCCCCGAGAGCGCTACCTTTTCACCGGGTACCGGTCGCAGAGAGGTAGGCCCGCAGTGGTTGTTCTCGTGGCTCTGGGCTCGTTCATCACCACATTGCTGGGCGGCTACGCGGCGCTGCGGATCGGGTCCTACCGCTACCTGGTGCTGGGCTTGGCGGCCGGTTTGATGCTCGGCGCGGTGAGCTTCGACCTGCTACCGGAAGCGATGAGCCAGACGCCATGGAGCCTGTTCGGCATACCTGCTCCACTGGTGGCCTTCGTTCTCGGCTTTCTGGTGTTGCACGTCATCGAGCACACGGTCGGCATCCATCGCGGTGACGGGTCGGGTGAGGCCGGTGATCTGGATGCGCCCGGCGTCGGGATCCTCGCGGCGTCGGGCCTGATCGGCCATAGCGTCATGGACGGGTTCGCCATCGGTGCCGCGTTCCAGGCGGGAGCCGCCGCGGGTGCGGTGGTGGCGGTCGCGGTGATCGGCCACGACTTCGCCGACGGCTTCAACACCTACACCGTCACCTCGCTCTACGGAAACGACCGGCGGAGGGCGCTCGCGCTGCTGGGCGCCGACGCGGTGGCACCGGTGGCCGGGGCGGCTCTCACGCTGGCCGTGACGATTCCCCATCGACTCCTCGAGGTGTATCTGGGATTTTTCGCGGGTTTCCTGATGTATCTGGCCAGCGCCGACATCCTGCCGAGGGCGCACGCCGGGCATCGCACGGCCGCGACCCTGGCGTGCACAGTCGGTGGCGTGCTGTTCATGCTGGCGATCGTCGGCCTGGCCAGCTAGGCGAGACGGGCAAGGGCCGAAAGGCTCTAGCTTCGCGAAGGCATCGGCGAATAGCTTTCGAAGCGCCCAGTTTCGTCCCGAAACACCTTCTGCCATCAGCATTTCGGGAGACAACCTATGAACGCCGCAAGAGAAGCTGTTGCCGGCAACGCCGCTGACGAGGGGTGGCTGCCCCTTCCCGCCCCGGTCCGCGACCCCGACGATGCGATCGTCGCCGCATTCATGCGGAGGAAGACCACCAGGGAATCCGGTCCCGAACCGCTGTCGATCCGGGACCTCTCCGACCTGCTTTGGTCAGCGTACGGCGTCAACCGGGAAGCGGGTCCGTTCGGTGCGCCGGGACGCACGGCGGCGTCGGCCAGCAACTCTCAAGAGATCGATCTGTATGTCGCACTCGCCGATGGGACCTATCGGTACGACGGGCCCGGTCATCGCTTGGCGCGCATCACCGGTGGCGATGTCCGCGCCAGCGCCCTGACGCCAGGTGAGCCGGGCGTCACGGTGGCCCCGGCGATGCTGATCTACGTCGTCGACGTTGACCGGCTCACCCATACCGCCGGCTTCGACGAGCCGGGACTTCACGACCCGGAAGTGCAGAAGTCTTACTACTACGTCGACGTCGGGCTGATCGCCGGGAATGTCTACCTTTTCGCCGCCGCCCACGGCCTCGCGGCCTGGTTTCACAACTGTGACAGGGCCGGGCTCACCGAGCACCTTGGATTGAAGGTCCACCAACGAGTCCTGTTCGCGCAGTCGGTCGGCTACCTACCGGCGGACTGATCGCCACCTGGCAGGTCGGCCACGACGTCCGCGCGGGTGGGGTCGAAGCTGAGAAACCCTTTGATGGGCAGGCTTTCCGGCGGCGGGTCCGCGTAGCTCCACGCGACGTCGTCGGCATCACCCGCGGACCAGTACGTCGCGAAACCCTTGTAATTGCAGTAGCTCGATGTCTGTGAGCGGCTCAGCAGGTCGGTGCGTACGTGCGCCGGGTCGACGTAAAGGCGTGGCTCTAAAGCCGTTTCGAAAAGGATGACGGTGTCGTCGGTGTCCACGAGCACCGCGCCGGCGACCTCCACCCGCAGGCGCCGCTTGGTGGGCCGGCAGTCGACGCGGTGGTAGGGATTCGGCGGGTAGTGCACGAGTTCGCGGCCCTCTTCGAGCCAGGTGTCCACGGCGTCCCAGGGCACGTGCACGAAGCCCGGGGCTTCCGGCTCGGGCTCGGTGGGCAGGTCGCCGACCTCGTCTGCCCGGAAGGCATAGCCGAGCGGGTGGCCGCGCCGGTGCACCATCAGCGCCCCTTCGGTGTCGATCACCAGGCGCCCGTCCCGCCGCGCCTGCACGCGGCGCGGATGAGGCTCGATGAAGACGACGTCGGCGGGCAGCGGGGGGGAGAATCGCCCGGCCGGATCACTGCTGAGCGGACCACGTCCGGCTACCAGGCTCATGGTGTGAGGCTAGACCTCGGTGCGCCGAGCCGGTACGCGCCGGGAGCGGGTCAGTGGTCCGCACCGAGCAACCCCGCGTACTGGCGCTCGAGCACCTTGGCGGCGCCACGCTCCCAGCCCGCGGCCAACGACCCGGACAACTGGTCGGGGAAGATCTCGTCGTCGTCGTTCTCCACCCCGTCGAAGATGGCACGCGCCACCGAACGCGGCGAGGCCTTCGGGATGTCGAGGCCGCGGGTCATCTCGGTGTCGACGGGCCCGGTCAGGACGCCATGCACTCGCACGCCCTGTCCGGCCAGGATGATGCGCAGCGATTGCGTCATGGAGAACGCTGCCGCCTTCGAGACGGAGTAGGCCGGGATGATCGGCAACGGGGCCAATGCGTTCACCGAAAGGTTGTTGACGATCGATCCCGCGGATCGCACCAACAGTGGCAAGAAGGTCTGGATCACGGCGTAAGTGCCGAAAAGGTTGACCTCCAGGTGTCGTTGGAGCGCGGAGGGGTCGCTCAAGTCGTCGTACAAAGCAAGGCCGGCGTTGTTGACGAGGATGTCGAGAGCATCGACCTGCTCAGCCGCCGCCCGACGATGCGAGGCGTTGGTGATGTCCAGGATCAACGGCGTCACGCGCGGATCCCCGTTGTCCGGCAGGGGTTTCCGGGTGCCCACATAGACGCGGCGGGCGCCTCTGTCCAAGGCATCCGCAACCAGTGCCTGCCCGATGCCGCGATTGCCGCCGGTGATGAGAACCGCCTTGCCCGAGATTGTCGCCACGACGACCATCTCCCTTCTCGTTCCGTGTTGCCCGGCAGGCCCACTCCCGAGGGTCTACCGCGGCGAGCCGTTGAGGCCCGCATGTATTCCGATGCACCCGAGCGCGGGAAGTCATCGGTGCGCAGCTCAGGGCTGAGCGCCGGCCGCATGGGCCGACCCGCGGGTCCGGTGTCCGCTGCGTACGATCCGGTTGACGGAAGGCAGGGACCAACCCATGGCGGGACCGATGGAGGGCGTCAAGGTCGTCGAGCTCGGGGTGTGGGTCGCAGGACCGGCCACCGGCGGCATCCTGGCCGACTGGGGTGCCGACGTCGTCAAGATCGAACCGCCGAGCGGCGACCCGGGCCGGATGTTCGGCAAGATGCTGGGCTGCGACCTGGGGATGAACCCGCCGTTCGAAATGGACAACCGCTCCAAGCGCAGCGTCGTGCTCGACCTCGCGGAGGAGGCGGGCCGCGACACCGCGCTCCAATTGCTCGCCGACGCCGACGTTTTCGTGACGAACGTGCGGCCGGCCGCGTTACAGCGGCTGGGGCTCGACTTCGAATCGGTGGCGGCCCGCAACCCGCGGCTGGTCTACGGGCTGATCACCGGATACGGCGAGACCGGGCCGGACGCCGACCGGGCCGCCTACGACGTGGCCGCGTTCTGGTCGCGCGCGGGGGTGGCGCATCTGCTCACCCGACCCGGCGACACGCCGCCCTTCCAGCGCGGCGGCATGGGCGATCATTCGGCCGGCATGACGCTGGCGGCCGCCGTCTGCGCGGCGCTGGTCGCCCGCGGGCGCACCGGCGCCGGCCAACTGGTGAGCACGTCGCTGTATCGCCAGGGCGCCTACACGGTGAGCTTCGACCTCAACACCTACCTGCTCACCGGCCAGCCGATCGCGATCGGACAACGCGAATCGATGGGCAACCCGTGCATGAACAACTACGCGACCGCCGACGGGCGCCGATTCTGGATCGTCGGGCTCGAAGGCGATCGGCACTGGCCCCCGCTGTGTCGCGCCGTCGGCCACCCGGAGTGGCTGACCGACCCCCGGTTCAGCGACGCGTACTCGCGGTTCGTCAACGCGGTCGAGCTGATCGCCGAGTTGGACGCGGTCTTTGCCACCCGCACCCTCGACGAGTGGGCTCAGGTGTTCGCCGCCGAGCCCGATTTCTTCTGGTCGCCGGTGAACAGCCTCGAAGACGTCGTGGCCGACGAGCAGTTCCACGCCGCGGGCGGCATAGTCGACGTCCCGGACGGGCAATCCAGCGTTCCGATGGTGGCCACGCCGGCCGATTTCCACGGCACACCGTGGGCGCCGCGTTCTCCGGCACCGGAACTCGGGCAGCACACCGAAGAAGTGCTCGCCGAACTCCGGGCGCGCCGCGACTCGTGACCAGCGGTCGTACCTTTACAAATTTACTCGCAAGTGTCACGCTGTCCGGTGTGTCGCGTGAGCGGCGCCAGCCCAGGACAAGCGTTGCGGTAAACGCCAATGCACTCATTCGGTGCGGCGGTGAGGAACGGATTCAATGGTCACGTCAACGTTCGGCATCAGGGAAGGCAGCCGGGTCGACGCCCGAGCAGGCCGTACTGACCGGGAGTGTCTGCGATACCGGCTCGACGTCATCGCGGTCAGCGCTCTGGACGTGGTCCGGTCGGCCGGAGGTTGGCTCTACGACCGGGCGATGGCCGGCTGGCAGGTGACGGTGCTCCTGCCGGACGGCGGCGACGCCCGGTCCCTGAGGATCCTCGGTGTGCAGGCGGTGGACTTCGAGGAGCACGTCGCCGCGGCGGGTCCGGGCTCGATGAGCCAGAGCCTGGCGGTGAGCGCCGAGGCGTTCGCCGCCGACGCCCGCGTGCGCGACA
This sequence comes from Mycobacterium sp. E342, assembly GCF_001667665.1. Lineage (NCBI taxonomy): Bacteria > Bacillati > Actinomycetota > Actinomycetes > Mycobacteriales > Mycobacteriaceae > Mycobacterium > Mycobacterium sp. E342. Next base: position 2,670 of record NZ_LZJM01000006.1, on the reverse strand, counting down.
AGGTGCTCGCGTCGCTCGACGACCGGCTGACCGAAGTCGCGTTGTGGGGCCGGGCGCCCTCCGGGTGGCCCCTGCGGGTGGATCGGGGAGTGGCCAAGGCGCAGTACGCGCTCAGCGCGGCCGCGCGCAGATTCAAGGACCATGCGCTGGCTGCGGCCGGGATCGATTGCCCCGCGGTCTATTCCACCGAGACGCTGCTCTGCGATCTGGCGACCTGCGAGCGCGGTGATTCGGGCCTGGTCCGGCTCGACTGATGAAGAAGTACTACCGGCACACGCTGCTCTATCTGCACGAGACCATCTCGCTCGGCTCCGGGCGAAGCGAATGCTTCACCGAGGTCTTCACCGACACCTACCGGCCGATGATGGACGAGCTCGGTGCGCGGCTGTTCGCGATCTGGGAGAGCACGCCCTACAACGGTCACTGGCCGCAGGTGACGATCATCTGGGAGATCGACGGGTTCGCCGACTACGCGCGGATCGGGGCGGCCCAGGCCCACGGCGGCAGTCACGCGGCCGCGGCGGGGAAATGGTCGGCCTTTCTGGCCGACATCGGCGCCGCCGGGGAGGGCCGGATCATGTACCCCGGACCCAGTAACAAAACCCTCGCCCAGCTGCGCGAGGCCAATTTCACTGCGCCGCTGGTGATTCAGGAGATCATGCAGACCAAGCCGGGGCGTCAGGACGACTACATCCGCGAGCTGGAGCGGCTCTACGTCCCCTGGTCGGAACGCACCGGCAAGCGCTGGCTGGGTTCGTTCACCACGACGTTCCGCTACAACGAGGTCATCCACTACTGGGCGCTGGACGGCGGCTGGCAATGCTTCGCCGACCACTACCCCTCGTGGAAGGACAGCCCGCCCGCCGAGATCGTCACCTGGATGAGCGTGGCGCCCGCCCTGCGCGACGGCTGGGAGGACTCGATCCTGCAGGCCCTACCGCCGTCGCCGCTGCAGTGATGCGGCAGCAAGAGGCCGTGAACTTCGCCTACGACCCGTTCGACGCGCGGGTGATGACCGATCCGCTGCCGTACTACCGGATCCTGCGCGACGAGTATCCCGTCTACTACATGCCCCAGTGGGACACCTTCGCGCTGTCCCGCTTCGAGGACATCTGGCAGGTGCTGGAGGTCAACGACGGGACGTTCGTCGCGTCGGAGGGGACGCTGCCGGCCGCCTCCGTCCTGGCCAGGCACAACACCGGACCGGTCGCCGATCCGCCGCTGCATCCGCTGCCGTTCCACGCCGTGTTCGACACGGACCTGTACGGACAGATCCGGCGCGCGCACTCCCAGCCGCTGCGCCCCAGGGCGGTCACCGGCTGGGAGGCCCGGATCCGCGAGCTGGCCAACGAGCGCCTCGACGAGTTGCTGCCCCGCGGCTCGTTCGACCTCACGCAGGACTTCGGCGGCATCGTGGTGGCGTCCGTCGTATGCGAACTGCTCGGCGTACCAGTCGATCTCGCGCCGCAGGTGCTGGCCGCGGTCAACGCCGGCAGCCTCGCCGAGCCCGGCGTCGGGGTGGACACCGCCGAGGCGCGGCCCAACTTTTTCGAATACCTGCTCCCGGCGGTCCGGCGCCGGCGCGCGGACCCCTCCGGGCGGCCGCTCGCCGTCGTGGACGGCCTGCTCGCTTACCGCCTGCCCGACGGCAGCCCGCTCGACGACGTCGAAGTCGCCACCCAGATGCTGTGCATCTTCATCGGAGGCACCGAGACGGTACCCAAGATCGTCGCCCACGGGCTGTGGGAGCTCAGCCGCCGGCCCGACCAGATGGCCGCGGTCCGCGCCGACGCCCAGAACAACGTGCCGATCGCGCGCGAGGAGATGATTCGCTTCTGCGCGCCGGCGCAGTGGTTCGCCCGAACCGCGCGCAAGCCGTTCAGCATTCACGGCGAGACCATCCGGCCGGGGCAGCGTGTCATCACCCTGCTCGCCTCGGCCAACCGCGACGAACGCGAGTACCCCGAACCGGACGAATTCCTCTGGGACAGGCCCATCGGCCGCTCGCTTGCCTTCGGCCGCGGCCAACACTTCTGCATCGGCTACCACCTGGCCAGGCTCGAAGTCGCTGTGCTGCTGCAGGAGTGGCTGCGCAGGGTGCCCGATTTCGCGATCCGGGCCGACGCCGCCCGGCGGCTCCCCTCCAGCTTCCAATGGGGATGGAACACCATCCCGGTGGAGGTCTGACGTGTGGTCCTACCGGATCGTCGCCCCCTACGCCTTCGAGCGGACAACGATCCCGGAGAAGACACCCGAGTGTCTCGCCGACGGCCAGGTGCTGCTGCGATTCACGGCGGCCGGCGTCTGCGGCAGCGACCTGCCGGCCTTCCATGGCGCCCGCGGCCGGCTTCCGGGCGACGACGGCGCCAGCGCGGCGGAGAAGGACGGCTTCCCGATCCATGAGGTCGCCGGCGAGGTGATCGCCAGCCGGCACGCCGACCACCGTCCCGGTGACCGCGTGGTGGGCTGGGCCTCCGGGTTCGACGGCGTACAGGACGCACGCCAGCGGTTGCAGGCCGACCGCTTGCGCCGGGGTCAAAGCCGGGTCGTAGGGCGCCAGCCCGTCGCCGTCACTGATCACGCGTTCCATCATGCCGTCGAACCCGGAGGCCCAGCCCACCACGCGGTCACCGGGACGGTGGTCGGCGTGCCGGCTGGCGATCACCTCGC
>NZ_LZJM01000005.1:0-10699 GCF_001667665.1 Mycobacterium sp. E342 | reverse complement strand
CGGCGGTCGCCTGGATCCCCGACCGGCGCCCGACGAGGTGGTGGCGGTATACCGGGTGGGGTTACACCAGCTGCAGCGCGACGACTCTCCGCGATTCATCTCGATCCCGGAGAGCCCCCGCCCGGTGGTGCAGATCCCGTTGGGCAACGACCTGATTCACGCACCCACGGGCGCCGTGCTGCTGCAGCTGCGGTGGTGGTGTCTGGAGGGCCGTCACGACCCGGTCGACGAGCTGGAGCAACCGGTCTTCGCGTGGAGGTAGTCCATCGGCGGCAGACGCCGCGGCGGCCCACAAAGTCCCTTTAGCCCGGCCACCACTCGGCGGTCTGCCGCACCACCCGGTGCTCTCACGGCCGTCATGTGACGGACGTCGAGTGTTTGTCCTGCGGTCACCGGCGGGCGGACTGGGTCTGCGAGCCTGAACCGACGCTGCGGGACCAAGGAGCCGCCGCGGCTCGCAGAAAGGGCGGCCATGACAGAGCACTTACGCGCCTACAACAGCCTGTGGCAGGTTCGCAGCGACTCGTGGTGCCGGTTGGAGGAAGCCGCGGATCGGCTGATGCGACCGACCACCACCGGGACTCTGAAGGACAAATGGGCGAACGCCTGCCAGGAGCTCTTGGCGCGCCTGAGCACCCTGGAGCCCTACTGGGCCTACCCCGGCGCGCCCCAATTCGCCCGAATCCAGCGGCTTTTCACCGCCGGCCACCACGACAAGTTCGCGCAGGCCGTCGCGCAGGTCAACCGGGCGCTGACCACCGAGTCCTACCGCACGGGAGACGTGGACAACGCCGGCGCCGACGAACTCGACATGTTCCCGACCGATCCGCGCCAACTCATCGAGCACAAACCGGCATCACCGCGTGACCGCCCCTACTTCGAAGTGCTGGTCGTCGAAAAGATGACCGAAGACCAGGAACGCGCCCTGCGCAACGAGGTTCGCAAATGGCGGCGCCCCGACGACGAATTCGTCTACGAGCTCGTGGTGGTGTCCAGCGGGGACGAGGCGCTCATCGCGGCGCGCCTCAACGTCAACCTGCAGGCGGTGGTGATCCGGCGGCGCTTCTCACACCAGTCGACCCGCGACCTGTCGGCGCTGTCCGAATTCGTCGACACCGCGGTGTCCGACGAGCTGAACGACCACCAGACACCCGAGGAACGCGCGCAGATCCTGGCGATCTCGTTGACCGGGTTACGGCCCGAGCTGGACCTCTACCTGATGACCGAAATCGAGGTCGAGGACATCGCCGGGCGGCTGGGCCAATACTTCCGCCGGGTGTTCCACGCCCGCGAAGGCATGCTCGAGCTGCATCTCTCGATCCTGCAGGGCGTGGCGGCACGCTACCGCACGCCGTTCTTCAGCGCGCTCAAGCAGTACAGCCACCGGCCCACGGGCGTCTTTCACGCCCTGCCGATCTCGCAGGCCAAGTCGATCGTCAACTCGCACTGGATCAGGGACATGGTGGGCTTCTACGGCCTGGACGTGTTCATGGCGGAGACGTCGGCGACGTGCGGAGGCCTCGACTCACTGCTCGAGCCGACCGGGCCGCTGCGCGAGGCGCAACAACTGGCGGCGCAGGCCTACGGGTCGCGGCACACGTACTTCGTCACCAACGGAACCTCCACGGCGAACAAGATCGTGACGCAGGCGTTGGTGGCGCCCGGCGACATCGTGCTGCTGGACCGGAACTGCCATCAGTCGCATCACTACGGAATGATGCTGGCCGGCGCGAATGTGGTGTACCTCGAGGCGTACCCGCTCAACGAGTACTCGATGTACGGCGCGGTGCCGCTCCGCGAGATCAAGTCGAAGCTGTTGGCGCTCAAGCGCGCCGGCAAGCTCGACCGGGTCAAGATGATGTCGCTGACCAACTGCACCTTCGACGGCATCGTCTACGACGTCGAGCGCGTGATGGAAGAGTGCCTGGCCATCAAGGCAGACCTGGTGTTCCTGTGGGACGAGGCGTGGTTCGCGTTCGCCCGCTTCCACCCGGTCTACCGGAAGCGGACCGCGATGGCCTCGGCTCGGGCGTTGCGCGAGCGGCTGCAGGACCCCGGTTACCGGCAGCGCTACGAGGAGTATCTGGCCTCCGGTGGCGACCAAAGCCCCGACGACGACGGCGTTTTGGACCGCCGGCTGATGCCGGACCCGGCGCGGGCCCGGGTGCGCGTGTACGCCACCCAGTCGACACACAAGACGCTGACCGCGCTGCGGCAGGGATCGATGATTCACGTCTTCGACCAGGACTTCGACCAGAAAGTCGCCGAGCCGTTCCACGAGGCCTACATGGCGCACACCTCGACCTCGCCCAACTACCAGATCCTGGCGTCGCTTGACCTGGGCCGCAGGCAGGTGGCGCTGGAAGGGGTCGAGCTGGTGCAGCGGCAGATCGAGAACGCGATGCAGTTGCGCGACGCGATCGACAACCATCCGCTGCTCAGCAAGTACATGCGCTGCCTGCGCACCTCGGATCTGATCCCGGAGCCGTTCCGGCCGTCGGCCATCGCGCAGCCGCTGCGATCGGGACTGCGCAACATGATGGCGGCCTGGGACCAGGACGAATTCGTGCTCGACCCGTCGCGCATCACGTTGTTCATCGGGCGCACCGGGTACGACGGCGACACCTTCAAACGTCAGCAGCTGATGGACCGCTACGGAATCCAGATCAACAAGACGTCGCGCAACAGCGTGCTGTTCATGACGAACATCGGCACCACGCGCAGCTCGGTCGCGTTCCTGGTGGAGGTTCTGGTCAACATCGCCACCGAACTCGACCAGAACATCTCCGAGATGAGCCTCGGCGAGCGCGAACACTTCGAGCGGGCGGTCTACCGGCTCACCGAAATGTCCTTGCCGCTACCCGATTTCAGCGGCTTCCATGCCGCATTCCTGGACCACGGCGGGACCGGCCCGACGCCCGAGGGAGACGTCCGGCGCGGGTTCTACCTGTCCTACGACGACGCCAACTGCGAATACCTGACCGGCGATCAGATCGATGAGCGGCTGGACGCGGGATCCGACGTCGTGTCGGCGACGTACGTGACGCCGTACCCGCCGGGTTTTCCGGTGCTGGTGCCCGGCCAGCTGTTCAGCCGCGAAATCCTGCAGTTCATGCGCGATCTGGACACCCCCGAGATCCACGGCTACCTACCGAACTTCGGCTACCGGGTGTACACCGAGAAGGCCATCGACATGGCCGGCCAGGCCGTCGGCCTGCCCTCCAACGGTCACCGCCCCACCGACGGTGCGGCCGCGCCGCAGAAGGCGCCGAAGAAGCCGGGCAAACGCGCACGGTTCACCGACGAGGGGAACGTGCCTGAGGTCGGCCAGGAGGAGTTGCTCGGTCAGCGGCAGCCCGGTGACGCGGTGAGCTCGGGGCCTTCTTGACCCCCGCGGAGAGCCGGTGTTCGATGACGGCCAGCGCGCGCTCGGCCCATCGAATGTTCTCTTCCTCGAACGCGATTCCGCGCAGCAACGTCAGGTAGGGGCCGACCCGTTCGGCGTGCGCCAGGTATTCCCCCTCCTCGCGACCGTCGAGGATGCGCGCCCGCAACCGTTCGTAGCGTTGCAGTTTGGCCGTCGCCCACTGCAGGCGTTCGCTGATGAATTCACGCACGGCGGGGGTGTCGCCGATGTCCGCGGCCTGCACCTTGACCAGTAGATCGTCGCGCATCGCCAACGGCTTGGGTGGTTTCCCGGTGAACTCCCGGATCGCCTCGCGGCCGGCGTCGGTCAGTGAGAACAGCCGCTTGTTGGGCCGGCGTTCCTGGTGCACGAGGCGCGCCTGGATGAGACCTTGCTCGGCAAGCCGGTCCAGTTCGCGGTACAACTGCTGCGGGGTGGCCATCCAGAAGTTCGCGACCGACGCGCCGAAGTCTTTGGCCAGGTCGTACCCGGATGACTCGCCCTCGAGGAGGGCGGCCAATACCGCATCACGCAGCGACACCCAAAGAGGCTACAACGATATGAGTAGTCAACAAAGTGATTAATCGCACTATGGACACGTCGCGGTGGACGGCATAGCGTCAACGACACTTGGCGAAACGAAATGCGAGGTGTCGGATGCATCCCTTCCGCAAGGCGGTCGAAGAACGCGACGAGGAGGGCATCCAGGCGCTGCTGGCCGACGATGTGGTGTTCACCAGCCCGGTGGCGTTCAAGCCCTACGTCGGCAAGCCGATGACGGCGGCGATCCTGCGGGGCGTGCTGCGCATCTTCGAGGACTTCCGGTACGTCCGCGAGATCCACGACGGCAGCGGCCGGGACCACGCGTTCGTGTTCGAGACCGGCATCGCCGGGGCGCCCGGAGTCAAGATCACCGGTTGCGACTTCCTGCATTTCAACGACGACGGCCTCATCGACGACTTCATGGTGATGGTCCGGCCGCTATCGGGCGCGAAGGCGCTGTCCGAGGCGATGGGTGCGCAGTTCGAACGGATCCAGCGGGAGGCGCTCGAACTGGCCGACGAGTTCACCACCGCGTAGGCCCACATGCGAATCGGACTGGGCATCAACTATGCGGGTGGCTTCAAGGACGTGGCCGCCGAAGTGGCCGACCTCGAACGTGCCGGCCTCGACATCGTCTTCGTCCCCGAGGCGTATTCGTTCGACGCGGTGAGCGCGCTCGGCTACCTGGCCGCCAGCACCGACCGGGTCGGGCTGGCCTCGGGGATCATGCAGCTCTACACCAGGACGCCCACGCTGACCGCGATGACGGCCGCCGGTCTTGACTACGTCTCCGACGGTCGGTTCACCCTGGGGCTGGGCGCATCCGGTCCGCAGGTCATCGAGGGCTTCCACGGTGTCCCCTACGACGCACCGATCGCCCGCACCCGCGAAGTGATCGACATCTGCCGCCAGGTGTGGCGCCGCGAGACCGTCCAGCACCAGGGCAAGTACTACACGATCCCGCTGCCTGCCGGGCAGGGCACCGGGCTGGGCAAGCCGCTCAAGCTGATCAACAAGCCTGTCCGCGAACGCATCCCGGTACTGATCGCAGCGCTCGGACCGAAGAACGTCGAGCTCGCAGCCGAGATCGCCGAGGGCTGGCAGCCGATCTTCTACCTGCCCGAGAAGGCCCAGGACGTCTGGGGGGAGGCGCTGGCCACCGGCCGGGCCAAGCGGGACCCCAGCCTGGGAGAGCTCGACATTTTCGCGGGCCCGGTGCTGGCCATCGGCGAAAACGTGGACTCACTAAGGGAATTCGTCAAACCCCACCTCGCCCTCTACATCGGCGGGATGGGCGCCAAGGGCAAGAACTTCTACCACGCCCTGGCCACCAAGTACGGCTACGGGCCGCAGGCCGATCGCATCCAGGAGCTCTACCTGGCCGGCGACAAGGACGGGGCAGCGAAGGTGGTTCCCGACGATCTCGTTCGCGACGTGAACCTGATCGGCAGCCGCGAATTCGTGCGGGAGCGCGCGGCCGCGTTCGCCGAAGCCGGGGTGACCACACTCAACGTCGCACCCATCGCGTCCACACCGGCCGAGCGGATCAAGCTGATCGAGACGTTGCGCGAACTCGTCTGAGCGCCGGTGCGCTAACCCTCGCGGGGCGGCGGTCAGCCCTGGCGATGAGCGTCGCCTCGGAGTCGGGCCGCCCGGCTCACCGCCGTCAGCAACGCCAGTGCCGCCATCACCGCGAGGATGGTCGTCGACACCGTCGACGCGACCGTCGTCAAGATCAGCGGCAGGCCGAAACCGATGTACGTCACCACGTAGAACGCACCAACGAGCGCACCGCGCAAGCGTTTCGGCGCGGCGGCCTCCAGATCGATCAGCCCCTCCCGCAGACACAGGCCGGACGCGGACCCCAACACCAGGAACAGCGGCACACCCAGAGCCAGCGGGATGGTCGGCGGGGCGAGCGCGGTGACCGCGTAGCCAAGCGCGGCGAGGACCGCGCCCGCGGTGCCGGCCTGCGGCCCCCACCGGAGCGCCCGGGCGAGCACCTGGATCAGCCCGCTGACGCCATTGACGAGCAGCGTGGCCATGCCGGCGGCCATCGGCGCCGCCAGCCCGGTGTGCACACGACCGGGAATCGCGATGAACCCTAGTGTCGCCGAAGCGAAAACCCATGGCGCCAGGGGCATGGCCCAACTCAACGCCCGCGCCGCGCCCTGCTCGGCGGGCGTCGACGGCTCCCATACCTCGGTGCTCGACCTCGCGGCGCCCCCCGGGCGCCGTGCCGTGACGACCACGACGGACATCGCCGCCACACCGATGGCGGCCGCGACGCCGAACGACAACCGGATACCGGCCGGCCCGACCCCCGCGATCACCGCTCCCGCGAGCGGGCCGATCGCGAAACCGGCCATCAACACCGCCCCGGCGGCGGCCGCCCCGGCGGGGCCTTTGAGATCCGACGCCCAGGCCGTGCAGGAACTCATGGCCAGCCCGACCCCGAGCCCGACGATCAGGCGTCCGATCAGCAGCGCGTCGTACTGCTGTGAGCACAGCATCGCAATCGTCCCCGCCACCGCGGTCGCCGAGCCCGCCAGCGCCACCGATCGCCGCCCGAACGCATCCGACGCGCGCCCGCCGACGAGCAGACCGGGCAGCAATCCCAGCGCGTAGACACCGAAGATCGCGTCGAGCGTGGCCGCGCCCAGATGCTGGCGAACGCTGAGCAAGGGCATCAACGCGACGAAGTGGTTGGCGACCCAGCCGACGGACAACAACAACACCAGCACACCGGCGAACACGCCCCGCGCCGCGGCCCGGCCGCCGGCCCTCGCCGGCGTGACGAGTGTCGACTGCGCTGGACCGTCGGACGGGGACACTGGCGTTTCCTTCCCTCGGGTCTGGGCGCGGCCGCACCGGGCGGACCCCGGCAGACGCCTCAACGACGATGCGGGCGAGGCAGTTATTCCCATTCGCGCGCGAAATGCACTCGGCGCAAACCGGGGGAGCCCCCGGGCAAATCGGGCGTAGGGGTTTCAAATCGGCCGATTTGGTGTACAGATACCACTACTCGGCTCGAGGAAGGCAAACGATGAAGCAAATCGCGGCCGCCATGTTCGCGATGGCCGTGCTGCTGTCCAGCGCGTGTTCGGCTTCGCAGGTCATCAACACCGGCGGCGACACCAAGTGCAAGGACTTCACCACGCAGGACGAGAAGAAGCAGAACGACGAGGTCAGCAAGATGCTGAAGGACAAGAACGGCACCGACCCGTCCAATGCCGAGATCTCGGCGACTCGACTCTCGGCGTTGACGTACTGCCAGACGCTGGGCAAGCCCGACACCAAGATCTCCGAGGCGCCGCACGGCTGACCGCGACTGCGGTCTACAGCACCGTTGGCGGGGATTGCGCCCGCCCGGCGACTAGCCCGTCATCGGAGCTCGCCCGCTGTGGCGTTGGCCGCGTCGGCCGTCACGCTCGCGACATGCTCGCGGCCGACGTGCGCCTCAGCGCGCATCCGCTCCACCATGTGCGGGTAATGCAGCTCGAAAGCTGGTCGCTCCGAACGGATCCGGGGCAGCTCGGTGAAGTTGTGCCGCGGCGGCGGGCAACTGGTCGCCCACTCCAGCGAGTTGCCGTGGCCCCACGGGTCGTCCACCAGGACCGGCTCGCCGTAGCGCCAGCTCTTGAACACGTTCCACACGAACGGCAACACCGAGGCGGCAAGGATGAACGCGCCCACCGTGGAGACGAAGTTGAGTGTCGCGAACCCGTCGGTGGGCAGGTAGTCGGCGTAGCGGCGCGGCATTCCGGAGTTGCCCAGCCAGTGCTGCACCAGGAACGTGGTGTGGAAGCCGATGAGGGTCAGCCAGAAGTGCAGCTTGCCCAGCCGCTCGTCGAGCAGCCGGCCGGTCATCTTCGGGAACCAGAAGTAGATGCCGGCGTAGGTGGCGAACACGATGGTGCCGAACAGCGTGTAGTGGAAGTGCGCCACCACGAAGTAGGTATCGCTGATGTGGAAGTCCAGCGGTGGGCTGGCCAGCATCACCCCGGTCAGGCCACCGAGCAGGAAGGTCACCAGGAAGCCGAGCGAGAACAGCATCGGGGTCTCGAAGGTGAGTTGTCCCTTCCACATGGTGCCGATCCAGTTGAAGAATTTGATCCCCGTCGGCACCGCGATCAGGAACGTCATGAACGAGAAGAACGGCAGCAGAACGGCGCCGGTGGCATACATGTGGTGGGCCCACACCGCGACTGACAGGGCGGCGATCGCCAGTGTCGCGTACACCAAGGTGGTGTAGCCGAACAGCGGCTTGCGGGAGAACACCGGGATGATCTCGGAGATGATCCCGAAGAACGGCAGCGCGATGACGTACACCTCGGGGTGCCCGAAGAACCAGAACAAGTGCTGGAACAGGATCACCCCGCCGTTGGCCGGGTCGTAGATGTGCGCGCCGATGCGACGGTCGGCCTCCAGCCCGAACAGCGCGGCGGTCAGCAGCGGGAAGACCACCAGGACAAGCACACTGGTGACCAGGATGTTCCAGGTGAAGATGGGCATCCGGAACATGGTCATGCCGGGCGCGCGCATGCACACCACGGTGGTGATCATGTTGACCGCACCCAGAATGGTGCCCAGGCCGCCGACGCCCACCCCCAGAATCCACAGGTCCCCGCCCACGCCGGGGCTGTGCACCGCATCGGACAGGGGCGTGTAGGCGGTCCACCCGAAATCGGCCGCACCCCCGGGAAGGATGAAGCCGCCCAACGCGATCAGCGCCCCGCAGACGAACAGCCAGAACGACAACGCGTTCAGCCGCGGAAACGCCACGTCGGGTGCGCCGATCTGCAGGGGCAGCACCAGATTGGCGAATCCGAAGACGATGGGAGTCGCATAGAACAGCAACATCGCCGTGCCGTGCATGGTGAACAGCTGGTTGTACTGCTCGTTGGACAAGAATTGCAGCCCGGGCCGCGCCAGTTCGAGGCGCAGCAGCAACGCCATCAGGCCGCCGATGAAGAAGAAGATGAAGCACGCGACCATGTACATGATGCCGATCATCTTGTGATCGGTCGTGCTGATGACTTTGTAGATCAGGTTGCCCTGGGGCCCCATCCGGGCGGGAAACGGCCGACGAGCCTCGAGGGCAGGGGTGGGCGGTGCCTCAGCGGTCATGCATTACCTCCACACGTCCAAAAGCCGGACGGTAATCATCAAGCCGCCCAAGTATTCCGAGGCCCCACCGCACGGACCTAGGGTCAAACGTCCCTAAATCCGGGGGAATCCTGGGTGATGCGGCGCAGAAAGGGAAGCCTTTCCAATCCTGGCGGCCGGCCTCGGGCCGATCGTGAAATGCGGTGTTGACCGGTGCCCCCCGAGCGACGAACATCAACGCCACGCGGCGATCGCCGCCAGCCCGGAGGGGCCGAAGCCCCGAATCGGCAACCGCACCTTAGGAGAACCGAATGAGCACCCGGATCATGGACGAGGCCGCGCGGGTTCTGGCCGACCCGTCGGCCTACGCCGACGAGAAGCGGTTGCACGAGGCGCTGACCTACCTGCGGGCCCACGCCCCGGTCTCCTGGGTCGATGTCGAAGGCTACAAACCGTTTTGGGCGATCACCAAGCATGCCGACGTCATGGACATCGAACGGCAGAACGACCTGTTCACCAACGATCCGCGCCCACTGTTGATGGTTTCCGAGGGCGAAGACGTGCTGCGCGCCCAGATGGAGGCGGGCATCGGCCTGCGCACGCTGATCCACATGGACGACCCCCACCACCGCGACATGCGGAAGATCGGCGCCGACTGGTTCAGGCCGAAGGTGATGCGGGACTTGAAGTGTCGCGTCGACGAGCTGGCCAAGATCTACGTCGACAAGATGGTCGAGAAGGGGCCCGAGTGCGACTTCGTGCAGGAGGTCGCCGTCAATTATCCGTTGTATGTGATCCTTTCGCTGCTGGGCCTGCCGGAGTCCGACTTCCCACGCATGCTCAAGCTCACGCAGGAGATGTTCGGCGGTGACGACACGGAGTTCCAGCGGGGCGACACGACTGAGGACATGCTCGCCGTGCTGCTGGACTTCTTCAACTACTTCGCCGCGCTCACCGCGTCGCGCCGCGAGCATCCGACCGAGGACCTGGCCTCGGCGATCGCCAACGCCACGATCAACGGCGAACCGTTGTCGGACATGGACACCGCGTCGTACTACGTGATCGTGGCCAGCGCGGGCCACGACACCACCAGCGCGGGCATCGCCGGTGGCATGCTGGCGCTGCTGGAGAACCCCGGTGAGCTGACGCGGCTGCAAAATGACATGGGACTGATGGGCACCGCGGTCGAGGAGATGATCCGCTGGGTGGTGCCGGTCAAGGAGTTCATGCGCACCGCGCAGGCCGACACCCAGGTGCGCGGGGTGCCGATCGCGAAGGGCGAATCGGTGCTGCTGTCCTACGTTTCGGCCAACCGCGACGAGGAAGTTTTCACCGAGCCGTTCCGATTCGACGTCGCGCGCGATCCCAACAAGCACCTGTCGTTCGGCTACGGTGTGCATTTCTGCCTGGGCGCCGCGTTGGCCCGGATGGAGATCAACAGCTTCTTCTCCGAGCTGGTCCCGCGGATCAAGTCGATCGAGCTGGCCGGCGCGCCCGAATTCACTTCAGCGAGTAACGGATCGGCAGGTGCTTGAGGCCGCCGACGAAGGTCGTGGCCATCAGCTCGGGCGCGCCGGCCAGCTCGATCGACTTGATCCGCGGGACCAGCTCGGAGAAGAAGCTGTTGATCTCCATCCGGGC
>NZ_LZJM01000004.1:0-19523 GCF_001667665.1 Mycobacterium sp. E342 | reverse complement strand
TTGTCTGCCTCACATGGCGCTACACGTTCGCACCCGACAGTGCTGGAACGCTGGTCACCGAGGAGACGTTGGCGCGGATCAAGACCGATGTTCCCGAGGCGTCGGTATGATGGGTGGCGTATATCAGGGCCGCCGTGCAGCGAATATCCGCTGGCCCGGGAGGGGCGCCTAATGCCGCGCCAACGTCTCCTCGGTGACCAGCGTTCCAGCACTGTCGGGTGCGAACGTGTAGCGCCATGTGAGGCAGACAAGTGTTCTTGGCTGCGATCGGGAAGTCCCGTCGGCTGTGAGCGCACCGAGAAGGCGAATACCCGGTAGGGCTCACACTGGGTGATCATGCACGACGTCCAGCAGATGGGTCCTTTTTCGTTGTGCTTGACCCGACCGCGGAACTTCGCACCGGGGTGAGGACCTGTCGCACCCTCGAGCCATTCGGCCCGGATGGTTTCTGGGCTGAATCGTCCGATCTGCCTGACGTCGCTGACTAGCTTCCACATATCTGGGGCTGGCGCGCTTATTCGGATCGTCGCTGACCCCCCAACCCCAAGCCGCATAGCGACTTGATCTGTCCCGGTCAGTTGTATCAGAACAAAACCCGGGGTAGTTCAAGCGGCCATCTCGGCTAGTTCAGGGGAGGCACGGTGATGCTCGTTTGGATTCGCCGCGCCAAATACCTGTCAGGGGCTTTGGTGCAGCGCTTTTACTGCGGTGTCGAGGTCTCGGAGCGCTTGCTGGACAAGCGTGGTCATGGATTTCCGATTTCCGGGTTGCAGCCAACTTTGGAAGGCATCGGCGAGGGCGAGTGCGCCGAAGTTGGCGGCCAGGTTCGCGACAGGCGGTTTTACCCCGCGCGCAACCAGCGCGTCAGCTATCGCCGTTGTCAGGGCGGCGGCTTTGAGCAGGTCTCGCTCTTTGAGTTCGGGATTGGCGTCGATGACGGCTTGACGTTTGGCCACAAGTTCGCGGCGGTCGTCTGTGAAGCCGGCAGCGAACGCGGTCAGTGCGGCCCCGATCGCTTCCATGGGGCCGGCTTCGTCGGGCGCACCGGCGATGGCGTCGGCGAACATGCCGCGGTAGGCATCCTGGCCGCGGAATAGAATCTCGCGTTTGTCGGCGAAGTGACGAAAGAACGTCCGTTTGGTCAATCCCGCGCGCTCAGCGATCTCGACGACCGTGACATCTTCATATCCGCGCTCGGCGAACAATTCCACCGCCGCGGCTCCCAATCGCTGGGCCGCGTTGGGTTCCCACCGACTCATATCCGCATTCTAAAGCGCGAAGACGTAGTGATGACACCAAGTGCCGTACTAATGTAGTGTGATGACACCTGGTGCCGTGCCGCCGGCGCCCGAATACCACCCCTGCGCAGACAGGAACCGGAATGAAAGATCTTCGCGCAGCCTACGGACAGTACGCACTCGTGACCGGGGCGTCCTCAGGCATCGGAGAGCAATTCGCACGCCACCTCAGTGCGGCGGGCGTCAACGTCATCTTGGTGGCGCGCCGCAAAGACCGTCTGGACGCCTTAGCCACCGAGCTCTCCCGAGCACACGGCACGGACAGTGTCGTGCTCGCCCTTGATTTACTTGCTGAGGGCGCAGTGGACGAATTGGCCCATCGGGTCACTGATCTCGACATCGGGTTAGTGGTGGCCAATGCCGGCATCTCTTCTGCAGGGCCACTGGTCAACAGTTCGCTTGCCTACGAACTCAACGTCCTCACCCTTGATGCGGTGGTGCCACTGCAGATGGCCTACGTTTTCGGCAATGCCTTCGTCCGGCGGGGTCGCGGAGCCATCGTATTGGTGGCGTCCAGCCTCGACGCCAGCGCCGTGCCCTACGTGGCCAACTACGCCGCGGCCAAGGCGTACATCTCCTCACTCGGCCAGGCGTTGCACTACGAACTGAAAAAAGACGGCGTCGACGTCCTGGTCCTCTCGCCCGGGATGACGAAGACCGAAATCACCGAAAAATCCTTTGGCCTTGACCCCCAGAAGATCAGCGGCCCAAGAATGACGGCGTCGCAGGTTGCCGAGGTGGCGTTGAACAGCCTGGGCGCGCGGGCGCGCGTCATCCCAGGCGTCACCAACAGCACTGCGGATCTTCTGGTCAAACATCTGATTCCGCGATCCCTGTCGGCCAAGATGTTCGGCTGGCTGCTCGGCGGCGCTCTCACCGAGACCGCGCCGCATGGGCCATGAGGCGGAATAGCCTCTACTGCAGAATATTTCGAGAGGAGTCATCCCTTGCACATTCCCGGCATGCCAGTCGATATCCCTGACGAAATGCTCTCGGCAGTGCTCCGGCCCGAATTCGACACTCTGGCACCGGTCGAAGTCTTCCCCCGGGTAGCGAGTTATTTGGATCGCCCGTACGCCACTCGCATCGGATTTCGGCAACTCACCATGGATCTGCACATCCCGCACCACCCTGTAGCCACACCGGTTCCCGTGATCGTGTACGCACATCCGGGAGGCTTTTTCACCGGCATCAAGCAAATGGGCCCATGGCGATTTCTGCTCGAGGCTGGACTGGCGGTGGCGTCGGTCCAGTACCGGCTGAGCGGCGAGGCCGTCTTTCCTGCCGCGATCCAAGATGTCGCTACGGCCGTGCGCTGGGTACGGACCAACGCGGATCGCTACAGCTTGGATTCTGAGCGCATCGTGGGCTTCGGTTCCAGCGCAGGCGCCTACCTCATCAGCGCCGTTGCGCTTGCCGGAGACAACAGCGACCTGGTGAGCAGCCACGAACCCTACTCGGAAGTGTCCTGCGATCTGACCGCTGTCGTGGAGCACTACGGACCCACCGATTTCCTCAAACACGATGAGGACGCACACCCCGACGCCATCGAACGAATGCACGGTCCCGACAGCACGCTGGCGCGCTTCTTCGGATTCGTGCCATCCAGCCAACCGCAGGTGGTTGAGCGGGGAAACCTGTGCCGCCTGGCACATCCCGGCGCGCCACCTTTCCTGATCGCCCACGGGGACAGGGATCGTCGCGTCGGCATCGAGCAGAGCCGGCGCCTGCATCGCGCACTCACAGCCGTGGGGGTCCGGGCGGACTTGGTGGAGATCGTCGGCGGCGACCACGGGTCTGCTCACTTCAACGCGGCTCCGCTGCATTACAGAACGTTGGCATTCCTCGAATCTGTTCTGGCAATGCCCCTATCCCGTTGACACACGACACCACTAATCGGAGAACTCACATGCCCACGATGAAGCGAATTCAGTACCACCGCTACGGTGGACCGGACGTCATGCGGCTCGAAGGCTTCGAGCCCAGGAAACTCGGCGCCGACGATGTTCTCGTCCGGGTGCGCGCGGCCGCTGCTAACCCGATGGACTTCGGTATCCGAAACGGCGCGATGAAGATGGTGACCGGCCGAACCTTCCCACGTGGGATGGGCTACGACTTCGCCGGCATCGTCGAAGCTGTCGGTGACGACGTGACTCGGCTTCGTGTGGGTGACGAAGTGCTCGGGGGACCGCCGATCAAGTGGTCAGGCGCGTTCGCCGACGTGGTCGTCGCCGAAGAAAAAGGTGTCGTCACGAAGCCCGCCGCCTTGACATTCGAGGCGGCGGCCGCCATTCCCACTGTCGGTCTGACCGCCTACCAAGCCCTGTTCAACGAAGGGAAGCTGCAGCATGGTGAGTCGGTGTTCGTGCACGGAAGCCTTGGGGGAGTGGGCCGCTCGGCGGTACAACTCGCGTTGGCACACGGGGCGGCCGTGGCGGGAAGCTGCCGGGCCGGCTCGGCGGACGAGGCACGCGAGCTCGGTATCGATCCGATCGTCGACTTCGACTTCGATCCCACCGCCCTCACACGCCGATTCGATGTCGTCCTGGACGCCGCCGGCACGTTACCGGTCAGAGATGCCCGAAAGATGTTGACACCCAACGGCCGTATCATCAGCGTCAAGCCGAGTCCAGCGAACATGCTCAGGAGCGCCCTGCCTGGCCCATTCCACGTCGTGATCGCCAAGGCAGTCACAACCGATATCGAGGCGGTCGCGAGAGCCGCCGGCGAAGGGGTGCTGGGGCTACCCATCGCCAAAACGGTGCCACTATCGCAATCAATCTCAGCCCTTACGCAACTCGAACAAAACGGATTCGCCAAGCGGGGCAAGCTCATCATTGTGCCTGGCTGAGCCAGCCGGCTGCCGTTGATTGACAGCGGCGTTGGGAGCAACTCGCCCCCGGGGCTCTCGCATACAAGGACGTTCGGCCCCACAGACTCGTGCCATTGGGCTCCATCAGCGATTTTTGCTGAAGCTTAGTGTCATCCACATACATAGGCGATGCCGCAGGCTCGCCCGGTAATAGGTAGGAGGAGTCGGAATGTCTATTAAGCGACTCGCGACGCAGGTCGCCGGAGGCACGGGGATGGCCGCCGCGATGGCGGCGTTTACTGTGGTACCCGCCCATGCCGCGGACACATGGGTCGCGATTTACTACTCACGGGCGAGCACCGTCGGTAACACCGCCTACGGTTACGCCAACAACGTCCCGACGAAGGAAGCTGCCATGGCAGCCGCAAACGACATGTGCGTCCGGAACGGCGGCACCGAATGCAAAATGGCTGCGGTGAGCAAGAACGGCTGTGCCGCACTCGCCGTCTTGTGGTCTACTAACGGTCGTTGGCACGGCGGGGCCGGCGCGACGATCGAGGAGGCCGAGCAGGACGCCCTTGCGCAGAACAACGGCGGCAGCATTTTTATAGAGAAGTGCTCGACGTAACTGCTGGGCGCTGATCCCCACTAGCCCGAATACCGTTCACTTGAGGAGCGCAGTTTCTGTGTTGAAGAGTGTCGGAAGCGACCTCGGAGACACCCAGTTCGCGGCACACCGCCGCGGTGTCCTTGCCCTCGGCCAAGAGCCGATCGGCCGCCATCAGCTTGCGCACAACCTGCTCCGGGCTATGCCGCTTCCTCGTCGCCATGATCCTGTTGAGCCTTCCCTGCCCACGTCGTGGGCTGCAAGACTCTCATAAGCCATGGATCAACCGAACGGGGTCAGGGCACCTTAGCTAACTATCGCGCCACCTCTCCACGAGAGCAAGGTTTTCGGGGCACAAATATTTGGCAGCGGCATAAACAATAACCCCGGAGTCATGTCCTCTATCTTTCTGTGTCCCATCTAGATATTCCATAACCCCATCCGCGGATCCCGAAACACCGTCAAAGTTATGGTACTCGTCTTTACTCAAGAAATTGCACACGCCATGCCCCAATTTAAGTAGTGTCGCATCACCGGGCAATCTTGTAACCGCAACACGCTTAACTAGAGACAGATAAGCAGCTTCTGTGTCTGCGTGAGAGCGCGCCAACCCCAAACCGAAAAGTGAAGCGCCAATAAATGAGCCAGATAAAACACAGACGAGCATGGCTCTCATTGCGCTTCTCATGAGGCCGCCTTCCCGGCCCTTACAACTGTCGCATTTGACATTCCCGACTCGATTTTCCTCATCATTAACTACTCCATTTCTCGTCGCGCCTTGGAATGCGACGTCTTCTGTCGGCCCTTCCCCGGTGGTGCGGTCGTTCGCCACTGCGACGCACCCCAGCCCGGCTTTTTCGGCAATCAAGCTACAATAGAGTCCGTTCGGCAATTTAAAACACCCTGTAAGCGAGGCGTCGAGGGCTGCTTTACTTGACGGGTAGTTAAACGCCCTATAGGCCCAAATGTGGTGCTCGCATCCGCACCCGTAACCGTAATCGCTGCGTAGCAGTTCGGCAGAAAGCATTCGACAGCATTAGCTGGGGGCGCAGCCAGGAGTAACAGGGTCAGGCTGGTGGTGATAACGCCGGTGATGCCCAGAAACTTGATCATGACATCCTCCCCATTTTTCTCATCGCAATCCCTGCCCGCGATCAGGGGCCGTAGGGCACTATCCCAGCCCAAAGCCCCAACTCACCTGAGCATGGAACTTCCGAACACCAGCAAATACCTGCGAATGACCTCAAAGGAGAGGGCTTTGGTCACACATGCCGAAGTTGCGTGTTCTCCGAGTGGTCCAGTGACAGTCTGACCATTGAGAAGAATTACGTGAGGTTGTTGGAATCGAAAGGGATGTACCGCCCGGATAGCTCGGGGGTAAGGCGGCGGCGCTATACGAACCGGGGGCGCTTGTCGCGGCGGTCTCCACGGAAGGAGGCCATGCAATCTGGCGCAATCGATCATAACCGTTGACCTCGGGGCGATTTGGCCAAATCGACTTGGTGTGGCCGGTGAGGGTCAGTCGTGTCGCCCGTGAAAAGTACTGGCGCACAGCGTGATGACGAACATAGCGAGGTTTACTGGTAACCCTCCATATTCAATTCCAGATATTCCTCCTGCCCGGTGGAATTGGCGGAGTGTACCGTCATGTTGGGAGTTTGAGGGCGGCGTGCAGCGCCCGCATGCAGAGCTCGCGGAGCTGCCGATGAGAGATAACTGGGTTGTCGATCCAGTGGTGGCGGGCAAGCGGCCAGGCGTTGATTGATCTGATGCAATATACAGTGGTTAACTTGACATAATGTCGCTTATCGGCATAACGGGGTACCAGGCCATGCGGATCAAGAGCACTCGAACGTGATCCGGGTAGACATCCGCCGCGGGTAGACATCCGCCGCATGCCCGCCCCGGCGCCGTCCCGTACCGCGAGCCGTCGCTAGTCCGGCATTCATGTCATGCCATCACGCGGCTACGTCCGACTAGGTAGCCTGCTGAGCGCCACCCATGCAATGCAAGCGGCCCAGATTTGACGGTCCGCCGCCGACAGCCCCGATCCATAGCCCCAACCCTCTCCCCGGTCACAGCACCCCAATACGTCACGGTGACGAATTGCTATCGCCCGCTGGGCTATTGGAGATTGCGCCAGTGGATACGGTCAAGCCCTCATGAGCACACACACCGGTACCAGTTCGGGCAAATCCGGATGGAACCTCGTCGCGGGCGCGACAGCTCAACGACCCAGACAAGTCCTCGTTGCAACCACTAACGCGATACGTGGCTCGAGTCCGCCGGCGACGCGTACTGTCCCCGGCCAATCAGCGGCAGCCGCTGGGTAACGCGAAGCCCGGTGCGGTTCTTAGATCAGCGAACTTGGCTGCGAGACAGCGTATTTCGTCACTGTGACGCTTCGGGGCGGCGTGTCCGAACGCTCCCCCGGCGAGCCAATTGCTGGGTCAGTCCGGTCGTTGAGCACCTTGGTCCCTGGAACGCGCGCTTAACGTGCTGAATCCGTCGGCGATCGTTGCAGCCAACTCTAGGAACGCATGCCGGGTTTGTCGGCCGAGCAGGTCGAAATTGATTTCCGAACCTTCGGCTAGATGGTCGTCGAACGGGATGATGTGCAACGCGCGCACACGCGGGACGAAGTGGCTGGCCAGCAGGTCGACATCGAGCCCCGTGGGACCGGGCCGCGATGCACTGAGAACCACGGTCGTCTGCGCCACCAGGTGCGCATAACCGTTTTGCTCGAGCCAGTCGAGCGTTGCCAAGGCGCTGCGCGCCGAGTCGATAGCGGGCGAAGCCACGACCACGATGACATCCGCTTCGTCGAGTACGGCGCTCATAGCCGAGTGCACCAGCCCAGTACCGCAGTCGGTCAAGATGATGTTGTAGAACCTGCGCAGTACGCTGAGCACGCCGCGGTAATCGTTGTCGGAGAAGGCTTCTGAGGTGACTGGATCGCGCTCTGAAGCCAACAGCTCCAGCCTGCTCGACCCCTGCGAGGTGTGACGGCGAATATCGGAATAGCGCACGATGTTCTCGTCGAGGAGCACGTCGCGCACGGTTGAGCGCGTCTCGTTGGGGCCACGCTGCGACAAGGTGCCGAAGTCCGGATTGGCGTCTACCGCGATCACCCGGTCCCCGCGCACGGTGGCCAGAGTGGCACCCAGGCCGATGGCCGTGGTCGTCTTGCCGACCCCGCCCTTCTGGGACAGAACCGCGATGCTGAAGGCCCCCCGCACGGGCTGGTTGATTCGTTCCAGGGTGGCCCGGTGGCGAGCCTGCTCAGCCGATTCACCCGGGTTGATGCCGGTGACCTGATGCAGCTTCTTGCGCCATCCAGCGCGCGGCACCGGGCGGGTCCGGCTAAGCCCCAGTTCGGCGTTGCTGGGCATACGGGCGCGAGGCAGGTCGGGCGAGTTAGCTGCCGCGGTGCTGGTGAACGGCGTCGATGCCCGCGCGGTTTGTGGAACCGGCGGAGGCGGGGTCTGGTCGCCGGCCGAGCGGCCGTTGCCGTCTCGATCGAATTCGTCGGGATGGATCATGGTGACTTTCCGGTCGTTGAGTGAACGGTGAGCAGACCGAGCACCTGCTGCAGTGCCGCTTGCATGTCGGAAAGTTCGATGCGCATCAACAAGGTTTCGTCGAGGTCTTCGACGCTGGCGCCGTGACATTCGGACAGCCGGTATTCGCGTTCGTCCTCGGCGGCCTCGATGACGTTGCGCACGAACCGCGCGTTGCCGACCACGTCGATTCCGCGCCGAAGTCGGCCGGAGGCGTCAGCGGCCTGACGTTGATGCAGGGCACGGCAGGCGGCAACCAGTTCTTCGTAGGCTTGCGGGGACAACTCGGAGTCACGCGATCGTGCGATCGCTCTCCCGATTGCTCCCAGCTCGTCGGGACTGTAGGTGCTGAAGCGGATGCGTTTGGTGAACCGCGACGCCAGGCCCTCATTGGACGCCAGAAACTGGTCGATTTCGTCGTCGTATCCGGCGATGATCACAACCAGCCGGTCACGGTCGTTTTCCATCCGGGCCAGCAGGGTGTCGACAGCTTCACGGCCGAAGGCATCACCGCCGGCCAGCCCAGTTTGAATAAGCGAGTAGGCCTCGTCAATGAACAACACACCGTCCATCGCGGAATCGATGGTCGCGGTGGTCTTGATGGCTGTGCTTCCCAGGTGCTGGCCGACGAAATCATGGCGCGCCGCCTCCACGATGGTCGCGGTCTTCAGAAGGCCCAGCCCGCAGTACGTTTGCGCGACGACGCGCGCAACGGTGGTCTTGCCGGTGCCCGGCGGCCCGGTGAACACCAGGTGCAGGCTGCGCGCGGCGGTGCTAAGCCCTTTGTCACCGCGCACTTTGGCCAGCATCGCCGCCGACTTGAGTTTGGCGACTTGCAGTTTGACTTCCGATAAGCCAATCTGCCGGTCTAGCTGCTGCTGAGCTTCGCGCAGGTAGTCATGGCCGGGGTCGGTGTCGGCGGAACGGCCGGGGTCGGCGGTGGACGGATCCCACCGGTTGGCGCGCGAGTCGATGTCTTCGCTGGTCGTGACGACGAGCCGGAATTTCGGGTCTGCCAGGGCGGAGGCATTCGCCTCAAATGTTGGCTCCTCGCTGTAGATTCGCTCGAAGATGGTGCGGGCCTCGTGTTCGTTCCCCATCTCGCGCAGCGTCAAGCCCTTGCAAAACTCCGCGGCCCGCCGCGCCGCCGGAATCGGCCCATCGATGGCCTGGTCCAGTCGCCGGATCCCTTCGCCGAACAGACCGAGCTGCGCGCACGCCGAGCCGACCATCAAGTGGGCACCTGCCGCCAGGTACTCATCGGTGAAGGCGGCCGAGTCCCTCAGTGCGGTCAGGACGTCGGGCCAGCGTTGAGTGGTGAAGTGCAGCACGCCGCGGATGTAGGCACAGATCGGTTCCGAACCGGGTTCCCTGCCGGGCAGCGCCGCGTGCATCGTTCCCAGCCCGTCGAGCACCCGCTCGGCCTCGTCGTACTCCCGGAAGCTGATCATGCTGGCCGCGTAGGCAAGCCATATCTCGGTCAGGGTGCTCAGTGGATAGTCCAGGAACAGGCCGGTTTCGAATCGGGCCCGCATGGTGCGCGGTGGCAGTCCCAGCCGGCGCTGTTCACGGCCCAACGAGATGGTGCTGCTCCGATAAAGGTGATAGATCACTTCGGCGGTAACCTCGCCGGCGACCGCACGTCCTAACCAGGCATCGCACATGTCGGGGTCGCATTCGGTCGCCCGCTTGAAAGCCAGCGCCGCATAGCGCAAGTCGCGTTGGGTCTCGAGGCCCTCGATCGGGATGCCGAGCGAAAGCACGCCCGCATCAAACGCCCGCTGCGCATCGCTGGTGCCACTCATCGGCGCTGTCGTGTCTCCTCACTGCGCGTCGGGCTCATGCGGAGAAGGCTCGCTCTTGCGATCTGTGCAGTCAAACACCAAGTGGTAACTTACTTTTCACGTTCCGTTTAATGACCATGGGAACGTGACCGGGCTCCGCCAGTGTACTAAATTCAAAGGGGTACCACGCCACCGCGATGTACGGACAGCGGTGTCGTATCAGTTTCCGGGGGGAGGCTTGAGCGTGGCGCAGCAGCCAGTGCGCTCGCTGAGCGGCACGATATGCGTTCGTACCAATGAACGCGGCCTGCCGGTTGCGCTGCACCTCGACGCGGTAGAACTGAACAAGCCGCCCGAACGACTCGCGGCCGAGATCTTCGCGTTGTGTCGGTTGTCGGCGGCGCGGGCCCAGGTCGCGCGGCGGCGAACATTGGCCGAAATGGGTTTCGGTGCAACGGTGATCCGCGAATTGCACCTGGCCAGCGAAAGTGACCTTGCCCGTGCCGAGCAGGAGACCTTCGGCGATACGGAGACGCCTACGGCCGCACGGCGGAGTTCGCTGTGAGCGGGTTGGCCGAAGCAGTCATGGCGAGGCTCGCAGAGCAGCGTGATTTGGTTGCGGCCGTCGACGAACAGATTAAATCGATGTCGGTGCGGGTGACCAGCCGTGACCATAACGTCAGGGTGCGGGTCGACGGATATGGCGCGATGACCGATCTGTGGCTTGGCCCGAGCGCGCACCGGCTTGGGCCCAGTGTGTTGGCCGCGCTCATCGTCGAAACCGCACGCGTCGCGGAGGCTTTGGTGACCGAGCGGTGCAACTACCTGGCGTCCGAGTTGGGCGCCCGTCTAGCACAGCTGCAGCAACAGAAAGTGTCGGATTGATGGGACTTTCCTTTGTGTTGCACCAGAGTTCAAGTTTGCTGACTACCGGAGCCGTTACCGTTTCGTTATATTGCCCTTTGTCCCTTGCCGCACGTGACCACATCAACCGGGAAAGTACCGACACATGAGTGACGTTTTTTCCGCGGCACCCGCCGGAATGGCGGAATTTTCTGCGGTGTCCCAGGCGGCGTCCGAGGCGATTACCGCCGCTGGATCGTCCAATTCCGCGGCCATGCTGTCGGCCGCGGCTGCAGCACTCGGACCAATCGGCGCGACATACCTCGCCGCGTACGGGCCCGCGCAGGCAAGGAATTTGGCCGCCACGTTGCTCGTCGGCGCGGTACATGCCGGCGTCGGGGCGGCCACCGACACGTCCAGGGCCGCCATTGTCGGCGCCGACGGCGGGTAGCCAAGCGCCGATGGTCACGTCTTCGTCGCCAACTGATCCCGCGGGCCGGTTCGCGCCACAGCTCCTCGACTCCGACACAGCAGCGGTTATCGACGCGCAAGAGCAGAATTTGCAGCAATATTTGAATTTGCCAGTCGATCAAATTCTCGCGCGTCTGGGTTTCCCCTCCTTTGCTGACCCGACCGCTACTGGTGGGACGGCACCGTTTGGCGGGGAACCGACGAGCGTGGCGCCGATGGGCCAACAAGCCCCAGCCGCGCCGATCACCCCGATGGATCCGAGCGCGCTGATCCAACCCGTGACGTCGGCGCTGGGAACTTTGGGCAGCGGCGCTTTTCAGGGCTTGGATCCCACCCAGATGCTGGGCGGAATCACCAACGCCTTTCAGTCGACCGGCGGGCCTCTGCAGCAGGCGCTCGGGTCGCTCGGCGGGATGTGGCAAGGCGTTTCGAGCGGCGCTGCCGTCGACAAGACCACCGCCGCGATCGCCAACGGTAAGCAGGTCGCAGCGCAAGCCGATGCGCTGCGCAGCAGCTTGACCACCGCGACGGCCGACGTCGCGCAGGCGCGATCGCGGCTGATCGAGATCATCAGCGAATTTGAATCCACCTTGGCCGCAATCGGACCCAATATCGTTTTCCCTTGGGGGTGGGCGGCCGCTATTGCCGCGGCCAACCATGCGATTACGTCGACAGCCGAGGTGATGACCCAACTTCAGGCTTCGTTGAGCGCCGAGGCCGCCAAGGTGACCGCCGTCGGAGCGCCGGTCACCGTGACGGCTGCCCCGCAAGTCGCTGCGGCCGGATCCGCCGGGACAGCCGCAGCGGGAACGGCGGCCGCGGCCGGCTCGGCCGGTGGCGGGACCAGCGGACTGGCGTCGTCATTGATGTCTGCAGCCCCGCAGGCGCTGTCGTACGGGGCCAGCTCGCTGAGCCAGGGTCTGCAATCGGTGATGCAGGCGGGCAACGCGGCACGCGGCCCGGGGAGTCTGGCTGCCGCTCCGCTGACTGACGCCGCGGCCACCGCGATACATGGAAGCGCCAGGGGCGCAGCGGGTGCCGCCGGTCATGTCGCGGGAGGCGCCGGCGGCGCGGCCACTGCGGCGGCGCGGTCGATCCCCACATCGGCGATGGTGCAGCCACCCAGCGGTACCGCTGCCGTCGAGACAGCAGGAGCGCGGCCCGCGTCGGCAGCGGGGGCGCCCGGCGCGGGCGTGATGGGCGGCGGCAGCCCGATGGCGCCCGGTGGGGCGCGACTCGGTGCTGGGAGCAGCCATACCTCACCGCCGTTTTTGCACACCACGGACCAAGGCGGCGAGATCGTCGGGGACCTGGGAACCGCCGCGCCCGCCGTTATCGGACAATCCGACCCCAATGAGCCACCCGACGTGGCATTGCGAATCTAGGGGCCGCGGCCGTCGAACTGTCGAAACTGCCGATGCACTGGGGAGGAGAACGAAGTGAGTGATAATGCAGCCCTGTCGATTCGGCCCTCGGAGGTGGCCGAAGTTAGCAGCCAACTCGCGACGCTGGCTGATCGGATCGAGCGGGTGATCGCCGACGAGACGGCCAACCTCACTGTGATCGCATCGGGTCGCGACGAGGTATCCGAGCGTGTCGCAGCCACTCTCAACGATGTATACCGGTCGTTTGCGGCCGCCGCCGGCCAGGGTGCCGGCCAGTTGCACGACGTAGGTGCGACCCTACGCGCGCAGTCGGGCAGCATCGCGACCTTCGATGGGGACGCGATCACCTAGCCGATTTCGCCCGGGGGAATTGGACGCGCTATTCGGGAAAGGGAGGTCCGGGCGTGGGTTTCACGGATGTGGTGTGGCAATCGCGCAGCACAGAGCAGCTTGCCCGCGACCTCACTGATGGCCCAGGACCGGCTCCGGTGGGCGAAGCCGGCGCCTCATGGGAGCGGGTGGCCAGAGAACTCGCCGGTGTGTCAACCGATTTCGACAAGCTGGTCGACCGGCTGCGTGACGCGTGGACCAGCCAGGCCTCTACTGCGGCGGTAGGGCGCCTAGAGGAATTCGGACGGTGGCTGCAAGCACTGGCCCTCAGCGCCGCCACCAACGGCCAGCGCGCCGAAAAAGCCGCCATGGCCACCACCGAAGCTTGGCTGGCGATGCCCAGCGTCCCCGAAGCGCTACAGGCCAAAGCCACGCACGACATGATGGCCTCATTGGCCGCCTATAGCGGTGCGGTACTCACCGGTCGGTTCGCCGAACTCGACGAGGCGGCGACCACAAGCCAGGCCGACGCCGCCGCAGTGATGGCTCACTACGAAGACGCGGTCTCGGATCTGGCCCAACCGTGGGATCAGGCCTCCCCGCCGCAGGTCTCGCGCAACGGCCCGGCACCGGCCGAGCACGCCCAGGATCGGTCGTCCGGGGCCGGCGGGCGTGGTTCGCCAACCACCGTTTCGGCCCCGCCGCTGGCGCCGATGCTGGCCACCGGCATCGCGCCGACCGCCCAGCCAAAGCCTCTACACCAGAACGGGTTTGCTGCAACGGGCGCGGCCGGCACCGGAGGCACCGCGGCAGGCGCCGGCTATGGCCCCATTGCCGCACTGGGAAGAGCCGACCAGAATCGCGAGTACGAGTCGAGTCAGGCGGGCGAGCCACTCGACGGCGCTGGCGAACCCGGTGCGGGCCTGGGCTACTCGGAGCAGCCCTGGTGGCAGGCCGGCGCATCGAACGAGTCGCAATTGGCCTCCAGCGTCAGCTGGGTGCCCGATACCTCGGTGTTCGACCAACTGGCGGTCCCAGAGGGACCACCACCTGACACGGTGGCCGACGAGCCGGTGGCAGCGCGCATGTTCGATGGCGGCGCGTCCACCCCCGTGATTGGCGTTGACCGAGAGCTACGCCTGTGATCGCCTCGCTGCGCGCGCATCTGCAACTCAGCGATGACGAGCTGATGGTGCTGGCCTCGCGTGCGGGCGTTCAGACGTTGCCCGTAGTGCTCGGTGTGCGGCCTCGCCACGGCACCGCATCCGAGTTGGCAGCGGCGACGCAGGCCGCTACCGCCGCACTCATTGACCGGGAACTGCTTTTCGATGATGCGGTGGCGGACGAATTGGTCGGCCCGCTGTGGGCGCTGGAACGGCCCGATCGGGAGCTGGCGATGCGCTTGGTCACCCCGGAGGGCACCGCGCGCGTGACAGTGGTGCGTCGGGGGAAGCTGTGGGTATGGGCGCGGCGCGTGGGCAACGTCGTCGCCTTGCATCTCGGTACGGGCAGGCCGGTGTTGACGGAGGCGATCAAGCCGCTGCTGCACCACTTGCCCGCCGCTCCCCCGGCCGACGTTGCCGCGTTCGGCGCTCCGCTGCACGCGGTCAGCGACGCCCTGACCGGCACCCATGACGCGGCCCGGTTGGCCGACCAGCTGGCCGCGATAGGCGCGCCGGCGCGCACTGCGATGATGTTCGGCTCAGCACTGGGTTCGCGGCTGGCCTTCGCCGAGATCGTCTGTTACGCACTGAGCTTCGAGGCGGACCGGCTGCTGCGCGGTCCTGCCCCAGTCGGCGTCTTCTGCACCAGGCGTGGCCGCATCGTGGCCGCACCCAGTGTCTCACCAAGCGGCCAGTTGTGGACCACACTCAAAGGTGGTTCCGACAACGCAATCAAGCAGGCACTCAGCCAGCTTGTCGAAATTTCGGCTGAGGGGTGGGAGGAGGACTGACAGCAGCAGACAAGCGCCGCAGCATTGCCCCAAGACAGGACCGACATCTCAGAGATCTCAGGAGAGAGCTATGACCACCAGCCTGACGCCACAGGAGGCCGAGGCCAAGATCGCCCAAGTCGACCAGGCCATGCAGAATGCCAGGGCCTTGGCCAACAACATCCTTGACCGCACCCAAACCATGACCGCCAGTTCCTGGCTGGGTCACAAGGCACAGAGTTTCGGCAACATCATGCAAAACCACCACGAGGACTTCACCGCGGTCATCAACGCCTTGACCCAGGTCGCCGAGACGGGCAAGGCCAACATGCGCACCTTCGCCAACCTCGACGCCGAGTAGCAAGCTCTAAACGAAAGGACTTGAGCATGGACACGATTCGCTACGACTACGGATCCAACTACGACCACTTGGACGCCATTCAATCCAACGTCAACGACGCGCAGGCGTTGCGCGAAGAAGTGGAGAAGGTCTTCAGCGTGCTGTCCTCGGTGTATGAAGGCCAAGCCGCCGACGCGCTGCAACAAAAGCATCAGCAGGTTTCGACGCTGATGGACAACGTGATCAACGACATCACCGCAACCCGCGCCGGCGGTGCCCAGCAGCAGGAAGACACGCGGGCGCTCGACGCGCACCTGGCCGGCAATTTCTGAGCAATCGGCCCGCCGATGTGCCGGGTCCCGTGCCACGCGCGGACCCGGCACACCTGCGATGAAATGTCGGAGAGGCCGCGACGGTTCGCTTTTCGACGGTTAGCTTTACTTGGCGGGGATGATGGTCCCGCCGTTCATGCCGGTGTCGAACTGGTATTCCCATTGGCCCACATCGATTCCGTACCGGGAATACAGCTGTTTGGTTATCTCCGCTTGCGCACTGAGGTTGCTGACCTGGATGGTCGGGTTGCCGTTGTCGTCGTGGCGGTATGGCGCGAACGCTGGATCGTTGACGATCGATGGATCCTTCGTCACCAGGCCGTTGACGATGCTTTGCACCGTGGTATTGGTGTCGAGTTGGTTGGCCGCGTGCTCGTTGGGGATGGCATTGCTCGGGTTTTGCACCGCGTTTTGATTGACGATGCCCACGACGTCAGGCTTGATCGCGGGACCTGCGACGTCGATCAGGCTCTTGATCACCGGGCCCGCTTCGGGAATGTAATTGAGAACTGCGCCGGCGGCTTTGTAGGCCGTGTCGTAGCTGGCGCCGTTGACCGCGGCTTGCCATTGAGCCTTATAGACATCGCCTTGGTTGAGGGCGGTTTCGGCCGACTGCGTGCCGACTTCGAGTGCGTGCTGCATCTGGCCTGCGGTCTGAGCGTACGTGTAGGGCGCGTGGCCGCTGCCGTATGCGGTCGCCAGAGCGTTTTCCTGCCCGAAGGTAGCGATGGCGGCATTCACGCCGGCGGTGGGATTGGTGGCGAGCACCGAGTACATGTTGGCCAACTGACCGGAGTTGGCGAAATGACTGACGCCCGGTATCGACTCGGAACCGGCGAATGTGCTGTAGTACGGCGCCAGGTCGCTCGCCAGGTTGATCATCAAGTCGGGGTTGCGCTGCCCGACGGCCGTTCCAGGATCCCCGGACAGGTGCAGCAGCTCGTTGGAGTGGTTCGACATGTACTGGGCCACGGTCTGCGCGATCTGGCCGGACTCCGCCGCGCGCACTTCCGATGGGCGGTCGCCGGGGACGGCCACCGCGTCTTGAGAGCTGATGTTGAACAGCTGCGAAACCGTCTTACCGTGATCGCTCCATTGATGGTTGAATACGTCCGACAACAGGGTCTGACCGTTCGGCCCGGTCAGCTCCGAGGAAACGGCCGCTTTGTCATTGGCGACGGCAGAAAACATCTGTTCGGTCATCGGCGCGTTGGGCTCTTGGCCGCGCCCGTCGACGAAATACAAGGCTTGCTTGTCATTTTCGGCGGCAACCTGACCGCGCAGGTACTGTTGCGCCGCGTTGAGGACGCCCTTGTCCAGACCGCTCCCGTGTTTGAGCCCGGGGCTGGCCATGGCCGCAATGGCCGCGTTGGCTTGGTTCGCCGCGACGCCGTTGAGGTTGATGGTGTTGTAACCGTAACCACCAACGAGGGAAAATCCCTCGGTCATCAAGTCGCCACGGTTGAGCGCGTCGTACATCTGGTGCGGCAGCAGATTCGTGGCACCGTGGGCGGGGATCGTGCTGTCGCCGGTGACGCTGGCGCTCACGCTGTTGGTGGACAGCAGTTGCAGCGCGTTAGCGACGCCTTGTCGCGCCTCGGCCGGCATCTCGTTGAGGATGGTCTCGATCTGTTGCGGCGACTTGCCGTCCAATGAGCGGGCCAGCGCGTTGATGTATTGCATCTGCGAGGCCGGGATGTCCACGGTGGCACCGGATTGCAGCGCGGTCAGTTGCGCCGGGGTGAGAAGTCCCGCTGCGGTGAGCCGCTGAATCTCGTCGGCGCTGAGATGCCTGGGATCGTTGAGCAGTTGGTTACCGTCGCTGGTGCCTTGACCGGTACCGAGGGTGGCGGGCTGGATGAACGCGACCTGCAGGTCCAGGCGCGCGGCGTTGAGCGCGTCTTTGACTTGGGTGTCGGCCTGTTCGGTTGCGTCGGCGGCGCTGGTGATCTGGATCTGCCACTGTTCCTGAGCGGCCAGATCGGCACTGGTGGTGAGGTCGGCTTTGGAGACCACCAAGTTCTCCGAGACGGTGAAGCCGGCCTGTTGAGCGCCCGCGATCGCGTTGCGCGCCCGCTGCAATGGCGCATCGATCTGGTGGAAGCCGTCGGTGGCGATCTTCGCGACGCGATCGAGATGATCGACCACGCGGGCGGCGGCCTGTCGATCGGATTCCGCACGGGTCATCGCGGCGTCTGCGGCCACCCCCTGCCAGTGGCCACCGTTGACGTTGGCGACCGCGGATTTGTATCGGCCAAACAGGCTGTCGATCTTCGTGCCCATCGCCGTCCAGGCGTCGCCAATCGCGGTCAGCGTCGCCGGATTCCACGCCTCGATCTGGGTTTTGGTCAGGCTCACTTGGCCACCGCGGGAACGCTCCAGTCACCGGTGGCATTGGTGTAGGTGGTCATCACGGTCTTCTCGCTGACGTTGCTGTTGTCAGCCTTGCGGTATTGATTGGCCACGTCGACCATGATCTTCCCGGTCTCCGACAGTCGCTGCTTGACGGCGCTGACGAGCACGGAATCGATCAGGTCGTGAGCGATGCTGGAGGCTTCGGTGACCGCGGGCTCCATGCCCCCCGGCACCGACAGGTACGGGCCCGCTGCGGGCCCCGTGCGTAAAGCCCCGGCCTCGTTGGCCAGTCCCTGCAATACCGGCCCGAGTCCGGCTAGTCGATCCAGGTCGACGAGCAGCGTCATCGCACTCCCCCAGTTAGCCCTGTGACGCGCGCAGATTACTCGCGGTCAACGATTTGAGTGACCCCGTACTGCCGGTTAATTCTATGGCGGGGCCGGCCGGCCGGCCGCGCACCGCGGCATTGTTCGCCGAGAATTCGAATTGCGGCAGGGCGGCGTTGTCCGCGGATAGCTGCTCCGGTTTACGTTGCAGCACAAAGGGTTCGAACACATGTCGCGAAGCACCGTCCGTGGCCGCTGCGGTACGGGCCTAGTGGACTAGGGGCGGGATCTGTGCACCCGCGGGAAGGTCTGCGACACCGCACCGGCCAACTGCAGGTAGGCCTCGAACGTGGCGGGTTTGAGCAACTCGACGTCGATGTCCGCGCCCTCGGCCAAGTGCGGGTCGAACGGGATCAGATGGATGGATCGACACCGGGACGCGAAGTGCTCGTAGACCTTGTCGAGCTTCAGAGCGGCTGATCCCGGGCGGGATGCGGAGAGCACCACGTGCGCGTCGCGTACCAGCGCCGAATGTCCGTGTTGCATCAACCAATCGAGTGTCGCCGAGGCGCTGCGGGCGGCATCGATGGCCGGCGAACTGACCAGCACGATGCAGTGGGCGAGATCCAGTACGCCTGCCATCGCCGAATGCATGATGCCGGTGCCGCAGTCGGTGAGGATGATGTTGTAGTAGTTGCGCAGGATGTCGATGGTGTGCCGGTAGTCTGCTTCGCCGAACACCTCCGACACCGCGGGTTCTTGTTCGCTGGCCAGCACCTCGAGTCGGCTGCCCGCCATTCGGGTATGACCCCGGACGTCGGCGTAGCGAGTTATGTTGGGATCGTTCAGCAGATCGCGCACCGAGGAGTTGGTCGAGGCGTCGCGGACCCGCTCGGCCAGAGTGCCGCGGTCGGGGTTGGCGTCGACGGCGATGACCCGGTCTTGGCGCATCAGCGCAAGCGCCGATCCGAGTCCCAGCGTGGTGGTGGTTTTGCCGACGCCGCCCTTGATCGATAGGACCGCGATGCGGCAGTCCCCAACGATGGGCTGGCGGATCATGGCCAGCAGATCTTGACGTTCGCGCTCTTTGCGGGACTGGCCGGGGTTGATGCGTCCGCCGGTGGCCCGGTGCACCAGTCGGCGCCAG
>NZ_LZJM01000003.1:0-638 GCF_001667665.1 Mycobacterium sp. E342 | reverse complement strand
TCGTCGCTGCGGCCGGAGCGCCGTTGCCCCATTGGCACACCTGCGCGTAGATGACCACGTTGTTCTTTGCCCGCGCCTCGCTGGCGCAGACCCAGCCGGTGATCTGCCCGTCCTCTAGTTCCGTTCCCGTCCACCGCACTCCCGTATCGGTCGCGTCGGTCTTCTGGAATCTCCATCGATATTTGCCGCTCAGGTGGATGACGGCATTGCTGCAGGCGTCGAGACGCTTGGCAAAAGCGTTGCCAAGCAACACCGTCGCTGCTTTGGAATCGACGACCGTCGCAACGGCTTGACGGACCGCATGACCTGAAGTGTCCTTTTCTTCCCTGTATTGATTGCTTCGCCATGCGGTATAGGCCACGCCAACCGTGTTGGTGTCCAGCCCGAACAGCGCCCCACACTCGGGGTTGCCCTCGTCGATGACAGGGGGCAATGGAGGCCTGGTCCAGCCAGGCGAAGGCGGCCACGGGCGGGGAGGTCGCGCCGGGCGGAGGTTTGGACGCCCAGTTGAGTTTCGCACCGACAATCTCGCTAATCAGGTCCGGCGCCAAGATCAGCGAGTCGATGGCGTCGGGGGTAAGGGTGGGGGCCACTGTGGTCGTCACCTTGGGCGGCGCTTGCGTTGTGCTGTGGCCGCC
>NZ_LZJM01000002.1:0-27671 GCF_001667665.1 Mycobacterium sp. E342 | reverse complement strand
CGCCCGCGCAAGACAGCACCCGACAAGTAAGGACCCTCAATGACCGTCGAGATGCATCCCCAGGTGGCAGAGGCGCTGCGGCAGGCGCAGCTGTTCCAGTCCGCCCTCGAAGACCAGCAGTACCGGACGGACACCGAATCATTCACCGGCACCGACGAATCCGAGACGGTCGAGGCGACCCTTGATGCGCGGCTGTGCCTGACCGGCCTGCACATCGAGGACGGCCTGCTGCGGCTGGGCGCAGACACGGTCGAAGGACGCATCAACGAGGCGATCGCCGGCGCGCAGGCCGCCGCGACCGCCGCCATCGATGCCGAGCACGACCGACTCATCGAGTTGGCCGTCGGTATCGCCGGTTCGCTCAAAGAGACCTTCGGGTTAACCTGAGCGAAAACCCAAGGCCGCCAGCGCTTTGATGCGACCCGCCGAATGCGACAGCCGCTGAATTTGGCGCAGTTGGCTTGGCTGAACCTCGATTACGCTTATTAACCATGATGTCCAGCCTTCCCCAGCGGCCGACAGGTCGACCCGCGCCGCCGGAAGAGGAGTAGCGATGGGCGTCGCAAAGCCGGTGAGTGAATATGCCGCGCAGATGCTTACGCCGGACGCGTGGCCGGAGCTGAACGAGGACAACCACTACGACCGGGCGCAGCAGTACACCGAGGTGCTGCGGCAGGTCACCGCGGTGTTGGAGACCTGCCAGCACGAGCAAAGCGACCTCTTCGACGGCGGATTCTGGTCGGGCAGCGCGGCGGCCGCAGCCAAGGGTGAACTCGGCACGAACGTCGATGAGCTGAAGAAGCTGCAGAACGGTCTGGCGACGGTGATCACGTGGCACAGGTTCATCGCGGATTCGATCACGTGGGCCAAGTGGGACGTGAGCGACAACGTCGAGGCGGCGCAGACTCAAATCAACGCCCTCGAGAATGACACCACCCTGAATGCCGCCGAGCGAACCGCCGCGATCAATACGGTGGTCAGCACGGCATACGGGGCGAACCTCAGCGTGGTTACCGGCACCGCCGAGCGGATCGTGGCGAGCAAGTCATGGAAGCCGCCCCCGAATGCCTTGCAGGACCTGCTCGATCAGAAGACACCGCCGCCGGTCAAACTTCCCGACGGGCCGGTACAGACACCACCCGCGGGGGAAGATCGCCCGCGGCCGAACCCGGCGCAACCCGCACCGGTGATCCCGCCGCCGGCCGCACCCCCGCTCTCTCCACCCGGAATGCCGACGCCGGGCGGCGGTTCGCAACCGCCGCCAGGAATGCCTCCCCTCCCCGGACAGCCTCCCCTTCCCGGGCAGCCGCCCCTACCGCCGACAGTCGCGCCCGGCGGTTCGGCCCCGGCGGCACCCGGAGGCCCGGGGGGCGTGCCGGGAGCCCCCGCGGGCCCCGCGGCTCCGCTCGGTCCGGCCGCATCGGCGGAACCGCTCGGTGCGGGCGGACGGGGGAAAGGCATGGCGCCCGCGTCGCTGATGTCGCCATCGGTGGCACCGCGGACGGAAGAGTCGGCGACCGCCGCGCCGGCTGGGGCAGCCGGCATTCCGGCCGCGCCGATGGGGGCGTCGGGCGGCGGATCACGCGGCGGCGGAGCCGCTGCGGGTGGTGGGGCCGGTGCCAATGCTCCCGCCGGGCCGAAGTCCCAGGGCGGTACCGCCGCCACCAGACCGGCCGCGGCCGGCAATAGGGCGGCCACCAGGCCGAGTGCCTCCGCTGCCGATCCGACGTCGTCTCCTGAACGCGTTGACTCGGCGGATTCCGTTGTGGTGACGCCGATTATCCCGGTGTCGAAAGCGCGCGCCGAACGTGACGCCATCGCCGAGGCCGCGACCGCCGACGCCGCCCGCCGCCAGAGCGGCGGCACCGATCCGCTGCGGTTGGCTCGCCGCATCGCGGCGGCGTTGAACGCGCCCGGCAGCCCCGGCGCGGGCGATCTCGGGTTCTTCTGGGTGACCGCGGTGACCACCGACGGCGCGATCGTGGTGGCCAACAGCTACGGGCTCGCCTATATCCCCGACGGAGTGCATTTACCCGAACAGGTGCAGATGGCAACCGCCGATGCATCGATCGCCGCCGCCGAACGGGCCGGCTGGGCCACCTATCCGGTGATGGCGGTACAGGGATGGGCGGACCACCACGACAAGAAGCTGCGGGCGGTGATCGCGACCGAGGAGCAATTGGCCAATTCCGATTCCGGCGCGGCCAAGATCGTGCTCAAGCCGGATGACATCCCGGACAGCGGAGACATGATCGGTCGTTCACGCCTGGAGGTGGTTGACCCCGAGGCGGCGGAGCGGCTGGCGGCCACCACAGATGTGCGGTTGGTCAGCATGTTGCCGCCGGCCCCGGCGGATGCCAAGCCGTCGGCCGACCAGCAACGCGCACCGGATGAGCTGGTGGATCCCGAGACTGCCGCACGGCTTGCGGCAGCGCTGGCCGAAGGGAAGATCAGCCTGCAGCAGATGCTGGCCGAGATGCCGCTGCCGCCGCAGGACGCCGGCCCCGGCGCCGACGAGCGGCCCATGTTGTGGTTCGAGCTGATGAAGCCGATGGCCAGTCGTGCGCCCGGGCGACGGGTCGCACACCTCCGGGCGTTCCATCGCTACGCCGAACACGCCCAAGAGGTCGTCCTCAACCAGGCGCACACCGCAGCCGATCCCGCCGCCCAGCGCGCCGCGGTAACCGACTGGCTGTACTGGAAGCACCTCAACGGATTGTTGGCGGCGGCCTTGTCCGACGCGTCGTGAGTCCAGCGGCGCATCCGCCCAACGAACCAGCGGGCCATCCCAGGCTCCCGGCACCCCTCGGCCGGGATCGGAGAAGGCCCGCTTTCCGTGGCGCGTTAACAAATCATTTGGCGTCCCTGCCCTCGGGGACGTCGCGGCGCCGGCGTCCGATCACTCCCTCGGTCCACGGCCGCTGCTCGGTATAGAGCGAGTCCTGGTCGGGCGTCGTCCGCTTGCCTTTGGTGTTCTGTTGCCCCTGAGCGCCGGGAACGCCCATCGGCGCCGCTCCCATGCCACCGGAGGCCAACCCGGGCGCGGTGTTCGGCTTCTCACGGCCGGGGCCCGCAGGACCGGCCGCGCCGGCGGGCCGTGACGGGGATTCGGCGTCCACCGGGCGCTGTAACGGCAGGGACGGCACGCCACCACCAATTCCGTTGCCGCCGAACGACGCCGGCTTGAGCCCGGCGCCGGGTGACGGGGCGGGCGCCCCCCTCAATGCGCCCGCCCCCGTCAAGTCGTTGGGCATCGGCGGTGTGCCGGTGAATGGAGCGCTCGGCATGCCGGCGGGGGTCGCCAGGTAGTCGTCGCCGTAGGGCGGCTCGTTGTGCGAGCCGTCGGGATAGGGCAGGCCGCCCTGGTCGCTCTCGTACGAGCCGGGCTCGGCAGGAGGGGCGATGTAGTAGGCGGCGGGAGGCTTCGGCGGATTGATCGGCGCCAGGGGTAACGCCGCCCGCTTTTCGTACTCCGCCAGCACCTCCTCCGACTTCTTCTGCAACCTGGCGTACTCCGCTTCGAGCGCAGGCTTGACGCTGCCCTCCCAATGCGCCGCGGGGACGCGAGATTGGAAGTAGATCCAGGCGTCGTCGAGTTCTTTGAGCTGCGCGACCGTGGGATGCTCGGTGACGGCCCGGCGGTGCGCTGCCAGCACACCCTGCGTCTGACTGACCATGGTGGCCGACAACGCCGCCATCTGGTCCAACCACGATCTGTGCGAATCGAAGTTGTCCTCAACGGCATACGTGGCGTCGCCGTACCACTCGACGAACGGCCGGAACCGATAGCGGGGCTCCAGCAACGTCCGTTGGTGAACGGTCCACGCCGATGCGAACACCTCGAACGAGAGGCCCTGATCAAGCGCGGCGATCTCCTCGGCCGCCTGCCGGACCGGGTGGTAGGGCGTCTCTTCGATCGCCGATGCCGCAACCCTTTTCGTGCCGCTGAGCGGCGCCGCGTCCGGACCGACGGCCGCCGGGCCGGGCGTCGATGCCGAGACGGACGTGCCGGTGTCGATGGCCTCCTCCGAGCTCTCGTCGACCTCCGCATAGGTTTTGGCCGCGTTTCGCAGCGACTGCGCCAGGCGCCGGCGCTCGCGGTCACCCACCCCGAGATAAAGCCGCATGTTGTCGGCGGACAGGGCGAGTTGCGCGGCGGCCGCGGTGACCATCGCCAGGGCGCACGGCGCCCCGGGGTTGTGGGCGGGCTGGCCCGGGATGGAGGCCTCCACCTCGTCGGCCCGCGCCGTCAACTCCTGGTGCTCCACGCTCAGCGCCTGCGGTTGCGTCAGGGTCTGCGTCATGGCGATCGTCTCCTCGTCTCGTACTGTAGTCACTCGACTACAGTCGATCTTCGGGTAGTGTAGTCATATGACTACACCGGACGCAAGCCCGCTCGACCAGCGGTTTTGCCCGAAGGGGCGCGACGAAGTGGTCGCGGCGATCCTCGACAGTGCGATTGAGCTGTTCGTCGAGCGGGGGCCGGCCGCCGCGTCGATTCGCGACATCGCCGTCCGGGCGCGGGTCAACCACGGCTTGGTGTTCCGGCATTTCGGTACCAAGCAGGACTTGGTAGCCGCGGTGCTCGATCAGCTGACAGCCCAGCTGACCACGCTGACGGACCGCGGAGCCCCCGTGGACGAAATCCAGGCGGCGGGCGGTCGCCAATTACGGGTGATCGCGCGGGCGCTGCTCGACGGCTATCCGGCGGGCAGGCTGCAGAGCAGCTTTCCGGCAGCGGCCAGGCTGCTCGAGGACGTCCGGCCGCAGCATCCGAGCGATGAGGCCGCGCGGATGGCGGCGGCGCACGCCGGCGCCTTGCTGCTGGGCTGGCAGATGTTCGAACCGTTCCTGCGCTCGGCCACGGGGTTGCACGATGTTCCCGTCGAGACGCTCCACCGATCCATCGCTGCCGGGATGGGCAGGCTGACTCGGCCGCATTGAGCTGCGGCCTGTCCCACCATCCAACTCAGAGGGTGATCCCCGACGGCGCCGCCTCGGGCCCGGCCGGCGCGGGAGCCGCCACCGGGGCGCCCTGCGACGTCTCGGAGCCCGGCGCCGCACCCTCGGCGGCCATGCCGGGTTTCTCCTCTTCGTCGGTCTTGTCGACCGGACGCGCCGGGTCCGCGGGCTTGCTGCTGTCGGCGAGTTGCGCGGGTGTGGCGCCGGCGCCCGGCATGCCCTGCATGCTGCCCATCGCGCCCTGCATGCTCTGCATGGCGGAACCGAGTGTTCCTGCAGCGCCGGTCATTTGATCGAGTTGCGGCATCGGTGTCGCGGGCTGGGGGGTCGGCTTGGCCGGGCTGGGCTTCTTGCCGTCCGTCGGTTGGTCTACCGGAGCTCCCTCGGGCCTCTCGGCCGACGCGCCGGGCGCGGGCTCTGTTGCTGCGGCGAGGAACCGGACCTGGGTGAGGTGGTCGCCCAGACGTTGGTCGGTGTCCGCGTACATGCCGGCCGCGGCGGCGATGCTGGATCCCGTCTTGGTCAGGGCGGCCTTGACGGCGGATAACCCTTCGATCACCGGCGATTCGATGATCGGCAAGGTGGCATTGACCGCCGCCGACACCGAATCCGCGCCCGGGGCCACGATCGGGCCGGGCGGCAAGGGAAAAACCAACCCGCGCAGGGTATTCCCGGCGGCCTCCAAACGGGAGGGTTCAACGACCAATGGCTCGATCATGAATCGATCTCCTCTGCGCGGTTCCCGTCACGAAAATCTTATCCAACCCGGCGCCGCCCGAACTGCGGCAATTTCGGCCGCCTCGGTGGGCGTCAGAACTGGATGTTGCGGACGATGTCGTAGACGCCGGTGATCCACAACAGCATTGGCAGGATCGCCGCGACGAGCACGCCGTCCAGCAGTTCCAGTGCGCGCTTCATCACCGGCGAGACGCGCCGAATCCCGATCGTCGCGGCGACGGCGGCGAGCGCGACAATGCCGGCGCCGGCCAGGATGGTCAGGACCAGCCAAGCGCTGTGGGGGTACCAGGTGCACAATCTGGCGGCCACGCCGACCGGGATGGCGACGGTTGCCGCCAGCAGCGCCCACGCGCACCAACGGTCGGCGTAGAGGCGCGACCTGAATCCGCATGCGGCGGTGACCAAACCCGCCACCACGAGGCTGTGGACGAAGAAGTGCCCGCGTACCACGATCGCGATGACGCCGGCCGTCAGAACCAGGGTGCCGGCCGTGACGAAACCGATCAGCAGCCGCTTGGCCAGCTCACTGCGCTCGGTGAGGCGCACCGCGGAGTCCGGCACCGAGGCGATGATCGCTTGCCAGGTCCGGGCCTCCTTGTCGTCGCCGACCTCTTGGCCCGCAACGGGATCGAGCAACTCGTCGTGTTCGACGGCTTCGCCGGGTGCGGGGATCGGGGGCAGGGCGATCCGGGCGACGGCGACCGTCAGCTTGGCCGCATTCGTGATGGTGAAGAGCCCGAACACGATGGCTCCGGCCGGCACCCAGTGCTGCCAGCCATAGCCGAAGGCCACGGCGGCCGCGGTGACCGCAATGGCGCTGATCACGACGAAGGCCGCGAGCTCGGAACGCCGGCGCGGGCCACCCCGGGTCAGCAGCGCCAAGAACAAGACGACCGCGGCGGCGCCGGCCAGCTGGGGTGCCCCGAGGGGGGCAGCTCCGCGTGGCGGCGGAATGGCCAGGGCCGCGGCGGCGGTGATCAGCGGCGCCGCCGTCACCAGCAGGCTCTCCGAGAGGTTTGGATTCCGGTAGAACTTCTTGGCGGCCCAGCTGCCGGCCAGCGCCAGGATCCCGGCAATGCCCAATGCGAGCGGCCACCACAGGTGACGCCCGGTGTTCCACCACGCGACTGCCGCGACGACGGTAACCGCCAGGGCCAGGACGGGAACCGCGACGCCGATGAACCGGTTCAACGCCGTCCGGTCGAATTCGGGCGATTCGTCGAGCACCGCGATGGCGTCGATGACGTCCTCGACCAGCGGCCGGTACCGTTCCGTGCGGCTCACCGACACGAGCGTCAGCAGCGAACCGTCGACCACCACGGCGTCGTCGAGCGACCTGTCGGGCTTCAGTGGCGGGGCGCCCGGCCTGGCGAAAGTCCAAGCGCCCTGGGCAGCGAAGTCGAAGCCCGCCAGGACATCGGCTGGAGTGTCTTCCAGCAGTTCGGTCAGCACCGCCACGGTGTCGTCGATATAGGTCTCTATCGGCGCCGACGACGGCAGCACGACGTCGGTCATCCGTCGACCGGTGAGGACGGTCACCCGGGTCGTCGCGGGCTTGGCGGGAGTGCTGCCGGTGGTCCCCGCAGCGGCGGCTGCGCCGGCGGCGGTGGGTGCGCTCAACGACGTTCACCCCTGTCGAAATCGTCGGACAGTGCTGCGGCAAGCTCGGTAATCCTACGCCTGTAGACCGGGTCGAGCAGGCGGATTTCGATCTCGGTTCCGGCCGCGATGTGTTTGTCCCACGGCAACACCACGACCCGATCCGGCCGTACGTATTGCCCGAATTGCCGGACCAGATCGGTGATCGCGACGTTGGGTTCGCCCGGCGCAACGTGATTGATCACCACGCATGCGCGGCTGATCAATTCGTGATGCCCGTTATTGCGCAACCAATCGATCGCGACGGCGGCCTGTTGGGCGCCGTCGACCGACGCGCTGGTCACGATCACCACCCCGGCCGCCGTCTCGAGCACACCGGAACCACCGCCGGCCCCGGCCGACTGGACGGGGCCAAGCAAGCCGATCAGGCCCCCGATGCCGATCGAGTTGCCGGAGCAATCCCGCACCGGTCCAGCCGAATCGCCCACGCCGGCCCCACCGATGGAACCGCCGCCGCACCCTTCGCCGGTCGGGCTCGAACCTCCGCCGGCCGACCGATCGCCTCAGCGCCGCCCGCCGGCCCGGCCGGAACCCGCGACGGTCGACCGAAGTCGGCAGAGCCCGCCATCACCGGCCGCAGCGGAACCGGCCGTGGCGCAACGTCTCCCGCGACCACAGCAGCCCGCCCAGCAACCGCGACACGCGCGCCGCGGCAACGGCGATGATGCCCCCAGCCCCATCACCAACGGCGGCCCCAGGCGGCACGGCCACCGCGCCGAGAGCCAACCGGGTCGCGCACGAACTGCGAGCGGTCCGTCCGCGCCGGTGGGTCCGCGCCCCGGCCAGACGACAACGAAACCGAACGGCGGACCGGCGCTACCGCAGCAACGGGGACGGGGGACGGCCCCCGCCGGCCCGCCTCGTCCCGCACCGCGGCGACTCGCCGGCGCGCCGGCACAACAGGAACCAGTCTCGACACCCGCGAACGGCGAACGCGGTGCAAACCACGCCGTCACCCACATCGGCGTCAAGCCCGCCAGGGAGTCCGGCGATAGAGCCGTGCCGCAACGAGGTTGGCGCCGTTGGATACACAAGGTGACGCGCATCAACCCGGGACTGTCCCCAGACGAAAAATACGAGCTCGAGTTGTACCGGCGAATTCGCCGCAATCCCAGCGGTTCTCATCGGATCGCGGTGGTG
Source organism: Mycobacterium sp. E342 (assembly GCF_001667665.1). Classification (NCBI taxonomy): domain Bacteria; kingdom Bacillati; phylum Actinomycetota; class Actinomycetes; order Mycobacteriales; family Mycobacteriaceae; genus Mycobacterium; species Mycobacterium sp. E342. The sequence continues at coordinate 19,172 of NZ_LZJM01000002.1, read as the reverse complement.
GGCCTGAAGGGCGGTGCGGGGAAGACAACCTTGACGGTCGCCCTCGGCTCGGTGTTGGCACAGGTGCGAAGCGACCGGATTCTGGCGTTCGACGCGGACGCGGACTCGGGCAACCTCGCGGATCGCGCTGGCCGTCGGTCCGGCTCGACCGTTGCGTTGGGGCGGGCCGGGCGCCACGGGCGGCGTCCCAACCGGCGCATCGACGTCGAACTCCGTCTGCGCCGTCGCCTCATCCGGAATTTCCATTCCCTCGAGGGATTGGAAGAGCCGGTCGTAGTCGGCCGCCATCAAACCCTTTCGCCTATCTCAGTCATGCGAGGAAGCACGAGAGGAGCCTAAATCGCCTGTCAGGTCGACGTGGCCCGATCTCGTGCTTCGCCGCTCGCCATCGTCTTACGTGAACATGCCCGTGACGCCGGATTCGGTTTGAGCCATCGCCTGGCTGGCCTCGCTGATGCGCTGTGACAGCGCCTGCAACGCGGCGTTGAGTTCAGCGGAGGTGTCGTCCCAATTCCGCTGGACCTGCTGGTAGGCCTCCGAACCGCTGCCGCCCCACGCCTCCGCCAGCTTGGCGAGGGAACTCTTCCCCTCGTCGAGAAGGCCCTGGGTGCTCTGCACAGCGCCCGCAATCGAGCTGGATCCCGCTTCGATACCGGCGAAATTCCATGACTGTTCCGACATATTGTTGCTCCGTTTCTTTGTGTTGCTGAGGGGGTGATGGGTCAGAAGTTCATCTGCGACGACAGAGAACTGGCTTGTTCCTCGTCGGCCGAGGAGTACTGGATTCCGGCGCCGTGGATGTTCTGCGAAATCTCGCTGAGCGCCTTGATCTGCGCTTGGCCCGCTTCGTGGAAGCGCGTCAACGCCTGCTGAGCGGCGGCGCCGGCCTGACCGCGCCAGTGACCGGCCAACTCGCCCCCGGTCGACTCCACGGTCTGGATGACGCGCTGGAGCTCGCCGGAGATCCTGTCGAAGTTGCTAGCCTCCGCGCTGAGGGTAGCGGCATCGGTCTTCATCTCTGCCATGCTGGACTACTTTCTCTGTTTCCTGTCCTCGCCAAGTGATGGCAAGTCTTCCGGCCCGGGCGGCCGGGAAGCCTTTGTCGGTGGACGCTCACCAGTCGTCCTCGTGCTCGAAATCGACGTCTTCGTCGCCGTCCGGGTGGGCGAGCAGCGTGGGGGTCGCGACGGCGGGCCGGGAGGCCGCCGCGGATTGGGCGGTCGAGCCCATGCCGACGGGTGCCGCCCCGCCGGTCGCCGATGACCCCGCGCCGGCGCCCGCGAGCGGCGGGGTCTGGGCCGGCTTGTCGATCAGCTGGCTGATCAGTGAGGTGCGGGGTCCCGTCCCGCCCGCCCCGGGCAAGGCCTCCGAACGCATCAGTCCCATGCCGACGCTGGGCCCGGTTCCGCCCGCGAGCGGGTGGTTGGAAAGGGGACTGGCGCCGATCAGGCCCAGCTGTGCGCCGTCTCTGCCGGGCAGGTCGCCGAGCTTGTCGCCGAGCAGGCTGTCGCCGGGCCCGCCCATGCCGCCGGCCTGGCCGGCCATCGACGTGAGTTGCTGTAGCGGCTGCATCAGCTGCTGCATCGGCCCACCCAATTGACCCAGCTGTCCCAGGGCCGGCATGGCCGGCTGCTCGAGCGGCACCCCGGCCTCGGGGATGGCCTCCGGGATCTCCTCGACCTCGGACAGCGCGCGCAGCGCTCCCGGGATCGCTTCGGAGCCCACGGCCGAGAGTGTGCCCAGCGCCTCGGTGGTCACCGCTTCACCCACACCGGGTTGCAGGATCGGTTTGACGGGCGGAAGTGGGTCGAAGGTCGTGTTCGCGATAGTCTCGACCTGATAGATGTCCATCACGGCCGCGGCCTGGTTCCACATCCGGACGAAATAGTCGGTCTCGTTCAGGCCGATCGGGACCATGTTGATCCCGAGGAAATTCGTGGCGGTGAGCACCGCATGGGTGATGTGGTTGCTCGCGATCTCCGGCAGCGACGGGGTCATCGCCAGCGCCTTGGTGTACGACGCGGCCTGCGCCGCCGCCCGCATCGCCCGCTGCTGCGCCTGCTGGGCCGCGGTCTGCAGCCAGGCAACCATCGGCATCGTCGCGGCTATGGCGCGTTCGCTGCTCATGCCGGTCCACGACGCCTTGAGCGAGACCAGGGCCGCGGACAACTCCAGCGCCTGCGTCTCCAACGCGCCCGCGAGCGCTTCCCAGCCGGCGGCGGCCTGCAGCATCGGCGCCGGCCCCGCTCCGGCCATCAGCCGGGCGGTGTTCAGCTCCGGTGGCATCGCGTGCCACAACATGGTTATCCAGTCCCCTTGCCTGCGTGTGCTTTTCGGCTATGCCTGGAAGCCGGTCGGTACGCCGGAGTGTTCGGTGGCGCTTGCACCGGCCACGTCGAAAGTCGCCGCTCCACTTCGGCCGCTATTGGCTGGGATTGCGCCGCCAATAGCGACAACCGTCGGGCTGAGTGCCATTTTCTGCATTTGCGTACCTCACCTGTACTTCCGCGCGCAATTAACTATTCAATTGACGCAAACAACGCTTTAGACAACGCCGTCTCGGCTCGTTATGCCGACGGTGTTCCAGTGCTTCTTACTGGGCGCTGGGATAATCGTAACCGCCTCCTGGGGGTGCTGAGTGCACTTCTTCCGGGGGATCCAAGTAGGCGGCTTGAATGACCTCCTTACCCTCCGGAGTCACGAAAAATGCCTGGCCAGGCGGCCTTCGCTTGACCTGGATGTCCCTCGACGGGAAATCTTGCTTGTCGCCCGAAAGGAACAGGGTGGGTGATCCCGCGCCGTACGCGGCGCCGACGAACTTGTCCATCGTCGCCTTGTACGCGGAGCTCATTTGACAGGTCACAATGATGTGCAGCCCGATATCCTGAGCGGCCGGCAATAATGGCGCCAATGGAGCCATCGGCGGTATTCCCCCGGAGGCCGCCACGATCATGTGCCAATCGTCGACAAGAAGGACGACATCGAATCCGCTCCACCATGACCGAGACCGCAGTTGCGCGGTGGTCAGGTCCGCGGGTGGTAGCCGCTTCTGCAGGTTGAACGCCAGGGCTTTGATGGCTTCGTCGAGTGTCGTGCTGTTGCGGTTGATGGCGCCCGCGTCGAGCAGGTGGCTTTGCGGCACCGCGTCCAACAGCCCGGAGCGGTAGTCGGCGAGCATGAAGCGCACCTGCTTCGGGCTGTTGCGGGCGCAGATCGCCCGCGCGATCGCGTGAGCGGTACGGGTCTTGCCCGACTTGGCGGCGCCGAAGATCAACAAGTGCGGCGTGGTGTACATGTGCGCATGGGCCACCGACAGATCGCTTTCGCGCACTCCGATGGGGATGGTCCAGCGAGTGCGGTAGTCGGAGTCCGGGCCCGGCGGGTGCGGGTCGAGCTCGTAGAGGTAGATCCGCTCGGGCAGCACCCGGACCCGCGGCGCCTGCTCGGTGTGTTGGGCCGCAATCTCGTCCACCGCCGCGGTCAACGCCTCCACCAGGTTGTCGGCGCTGTGCACGCCGTCGAGCCGGGGGACGCCGATCATCAGGTGGTGCTTCTCGACCGACATCGCGCGGCCGGGCCGATTCGCCGGGATCTCGCGGGTGGCCCGATCGATCTGGGTGTCGTTGACGTCGCCGAGCCGGAACTCGATCTTGGTGCCCAGGTAATCGCGGACCCGCGACTTGAGTTCGGTCCAGCGTGGGGTGGTGATCACGACGTGGACGCCGAACGACAGACCCTGCGCGGCCAGATCCTGGACCTGCGACTCGAGGTCGGGAAACTCGCTGACGAACGCCGGCCAGCCGTCGATGACGAGGAAGACGTCGCCGAAGGGATCGGCCGCGACCGGCTGGCTCGGGTCCTCGCGCAGCTGTCGATACGCCGCGATCGAACCCACGCGGTGTTCCTTGAAGGTCGACTCCCGTTGCCGCAGTACGGCTTGCACCTCCGCAACCACGCGCATGACGCGGTCGGGCTCCGATCGGGTCGCCACCCCGCCGACGTGCGGCAGGTTCTCCAGATAGATCAGGCCCCCACCACCTAGATCGATGCAGTAGAACTGCACTTGCCTCGGTGAGTGGGTCGCTGCGGCCGACAGCATCATCGTCTGCAGGAGAGTGGACTTGCCGGTCTGCGGAGCGCCCCCGATGCCGATGTTGCCGCCCGCCCCGGACACGTCGACTCCCCACGTCGCCTGCCGGTGCATGCGCGGCTCGTCCATGACGCCCAGCGCGAACCGGAGGGGCTGGCTGTCGTCCCGGGCGATGAGTTCGTTGACCGGCGTCGGGTCGGTCAACGGGGGCAACCACATCTTGTAGGCGCGCGACTCGGTGGTGCTGAGTTGTTCGAGCACCACCTCGCGCAGCGCCCGCCCCTTGGCTTCGACCGTCATGACGCCATCACCTCGTCGGGCATGGGGCCCGCCGTGAACTGCTGGATGCGAACCCTTTTCGGGCCGGTTTGCGGGGCGGCCCCGTTGCCCTCGCCGTTGGTCTCGGCGCGAGTCGCCGGAATGTAGGTGTTACCGGTGTACAACGTGCTGAACTTGACCGGGTCTTCCATCCCGACCCGCAGGAACCCGACGCCGCTCTCCTTGTTGGTGATGTACTGCGCCTCCGGGGTCCCGATCACGGCCTTGGACTCGTGGGAACTGGTGGTGCGCAGCGCGATGCGGTACGTCAGGTTCGGCTCCAGTTTGTCGATGCGGACGCCACCGGTTTGCAGCGACTGGGTGGCCAGCAGCAGGTGCACGCGCAGCGACCGTCCCACCCGGCAGATCCTGTCGAACAACCCGATGAAGTCGGGGTGGCTCTGCAGCAGCTCGGCGAACTCGTCGACGACGACGAAAAGCGTTGGTAGGGGCGGAAGTTCGGCGCCCCGCTCGCGGTACTTCTCGTACTCGGCCACGCCCGACAGCGCTCCTGCGGCACCTACCTTCATGCCGGCCTGACGCAGAATCCCCTGCCGCCGGTCGAGTTCACCCGTCAGCACCTCACCCATACGGCTGACCAGTTCGGCTTCCTCGGCCATGTTGGTCACCACGGCGGCGGTGTGCGGCAGCTTCTCCATTCCCAAGAACGTTGAACCACCTTTGAAGTCGGTCAGCAGCAGGTTGACCTGGTCGGGGTGGTGCATCGCCACCAGCGACAGGATCAGGGTCCGCAGGAATTCGGACTTTCCCGACCCGGTGGTGCCGATGAGCATGCCGTGCGGCCCGGCACCGAACTCGGCGCCCTCCTTGATGTCGAGGTACATGACGTTGCCGGTCTTGAGTTCGTGGCCGAACGGGATCTTCAGCCGGTCGCGGTCGGTATCGGTGAACATCCGCCAACGGCTGGGCGTCACCTCTTCCACGCTGTGCGCACCCACCAGTTGGTGCCACTCCGTGGCCGCTTTCTTCTGGATGCCGCTGGCCTTCTTGTCGAGGACCGTGCCGGTGATGGACCAACCGGCGAGCTTGCGCGCGATGCGGGAGGCCTGATGCGCCGACATCCGGTCGGCGACCGACGTCACCTGACGAAATTGCTGCCCCGGCAACCGGTCGTCGGCGGTACCGTCGTCGGCGACCCTGATCCGGTAGTTCGAGCCGCGGTGGTTGCCCAGCGTGATCACCGTGACGCCGGCCCTGCCGTCGGGGGGGAAGCCGGCCCGCCCGCCGGTCAGATCGACGACCACCACGTAAGGACCACCGGGCAGTGAGTCCGGGGTATGCGGCCCACGCGCGGCCAGGTCCGACAAGTTGTCCGGGCGGGTGTAGATCATGCGGACCGGCCCCGCGGCGTCCGTCTCGGTCGGATGTTGAACGTGCGGAAGCCATTTCAGCCACGACCAATCCGGGTCGTCCGGGTCCTCGGTGAGCACCCGGATCTGCAGCAGGTCGGGTGGATGGAAGACGGCGAGGTGGCAGATCATCGCGGTCAGCAAGCCGGCCGCCCCCGCCGTGTCGCCGCCGACCGCGATGGTGGGAAAGGTGCGCAGCTGCACCAGTTTCGGGCAGTCATGGATAAGTCCATGAGTGCGCAGGAACTTGACCACCCACATGTTGGCGACCGGTTCGAGGTATGGCTGGGGCGCCGCGGTCGGGCCGGCCAACTCCCCGCCCGCGGACGGCTTCATCAGCCGGTCCACCGCCGGTTGGTCACCGATCCCGATGCGGGTTGCCGCGTAGAAGTCGGCGTTCGCCGGGCGCGACCACTGCCGCGGCGTGCCGATGAGCGAGGCCAGATCGTCGGGATGCGGTGCGTGGTAACCGAAGAACGCGACCTGCGCGCTGGCCGATGACGTCACCCGGGGACGAAGCCCCGCCAGGTAACGCAGGTACTCCTTGCGGTCGGCGTTGATCTCGGGCACCTTCTTGCCGCCGCCACCGTGACCGGCCATCATGCCCATCGACATCATGATCATCATCAGCGGCATCATCAGCATGTAGGGCGACAGCTGCCTGGTGCCGGTCACCACCATGATCGCGATCATCCCGAGCATGCAGACACCCATGACATAGGGAAGGGCCTTCTGCACACCCGACGGCGGGATGTCCACCCCGAGGTCCTCGGGCGGGGTGAGGCTGATCTCGCCCGGGGTCAGCCGGGGCCCGCGCGTGACGGTGGGGGTGAACTTCTTGGTCGTCATGACGGACCTCCCGGAGCCGCGGCCGGCGCCTTTCGCGGGCTGGGGTCGGCGGGCAGCGTGTCGTGCTCGAGCAGCGCGGCCTCCTTGGACAACACCGGACCGTCGACCAGCAGGCGCACGATCTCCCATGGCGCGGTCTTCGGCGCGCTGAGCCCCAGCGCCGAGGCCGCCTGGGCGTCGGACAGCCCGTAGCGCACACCCTGCGGGTCGACGTAGTACAGCGATTCGCCGTACCGCGGGTCCGGGGACTGCAGTTGCACGTACTTGCCGCCGTCTGTGTAAACCGTTGCGGGACCCTGGATCTGCTTTATCCCGGAATTCATCGCCGACGCCGGGATCGGCAGATGACGCCCCGTCAACACGGTCGTCTTCGGCGCCTGATCACCGGCTTTGCGTTCCCACGTCCAGCACAGGGTGGGGTCTTGTGGCCGGGAGACGATCTTGACCGGCTCGTCGGGCAGCGGTGAGTTGTACACCGCCTCGGGGATCCTGACGATCTCGCTCGGCACCACCGCCGGCGGCTCCACCAGCCCGTAGGACTGGATGGCGCGCAGCGCCGCCGCGGTGTTGGCGTTGACGGATGCCACGCCGTCGGGCAGCACCACGAAGTAGCGCGGACCGGAGTTCGCGTGGATCTGCAGGATCGACCCGATCACCAATTGTTCGGGGAGCCCGAGGGTGTTCGGGGAGCCGGCGCCGGGGATCGGCGGCAGCCGCCAGGAGCCGGCGTCGGGGAGCGCGTTGAACATGGCTTCGGAGATGGGGCTCGGCTTGGCCGTACCGCGGATCCCGACGGCGAAGGTCATCGGGCGGTCACTGAGGTCCGTCGCATGACGCCCGCGTCTGTCCACGACCCAGTCCTTGCCCTGATACGACGCCAACAGCGCCTCGTTCGGGAGGATGGGGTCGATCGCGGGGGTCTCGATCTGCAGCGGCATCGCGATCACCGACGTCTGCACTGTGGGGGCGATGCTCTCGGCCTTGGTGACCGTGTCGCACAGCGCCCACACCGACGCGGAGTCCGCCGACACGGGCGTGGCGTACGGGGCGCCGGGGATGCCGACGGACTGCCCCTTGGGAAGCCGGTTGAGTTCGGCGGGTTTGACGGCCTTCGGTTCGGCCGGGTTGCCCAAAATCAGTCGCGCCGAGGTCAGGTTGTACACGGGGTGCAGCTGGCCCGAGACCATCAGGTAGAGCTGGTTGGTGGCGCGGTCGACGAACAAGTTGCCGCTGCCGAGCTTGCCCTGCGGCTTGAAGTACGCCATCGCGAGCGCGCCCACCACGACGAGCACCGAGACCAAGACACCCAGCGCGACCGAGCGGCTGTAGAACTGCAGCGGGTCGTCGAACATCCGGGTGTCGCGCCGGACGATGGCGTGCTCGAGGCGTCGCAGCAAGAAGCGCCAGCCGCTGACCTGAACCTTGGTGGTTAGCCGAAACCCCGCCATGTGTCACTCGGTGATGTTGAGTCGTCCGTGTACCGCGGCGATCGCCTCGGTCATGTCCTCGCCGTTGATCTCGCGCAGGCGGTCCTCGTCGAGCGATTCGAAATCGGCGGAGCGGGTGAGCCGGATGTCGCGGTATTGCTCGCCGGCTTCGACCAATTGGCGTGCGTAGCGGCCGTTGCCCGCGATGTCGAGCGCGGCTTTGCCGCGCACCGTCTGCTGGCTCAGCAGCTTGGCCGCCTGCAGCAGGTTGTCGGCCGCCTCGGTGCTCAGCGCCGAGTCATTGGCGGCCGCAATCACTTTCGCGATCTCCAGGATCTCCTCGGGCGAGTAGGAGTCGAATTCGATGCGGGTGGCGAAGCGCGACCGCAGGCCCTCGTTGGTTTCCAGCAGCCGGTCGATGTCGGAGCCGTAGCCAGCGATGATCACCACGAGCCGGTCGCGGTCGTTTTCCATGCGTGCCAGCAACGTGTCGAGCGCCTCCTGCCCGAAGGGGTCGGTGCGCCCGTCCCGTTCCTGTACCAGTGCGTACGCCTCGTCGATGAACAGGACACCGCCCAGGGCGCGATCGATCGTCTTGGTGGTCTTGACCGCGGACTGGCCCTCGTATTCGGCGACGAAGTCCTTGCGCGCGGTCTCGACGAGCTTCGGTTCACCGATGACGCCCAGCCCGGCGAGGATGTTGGCCACCACCCGGGCGATGGTCGTCTTGCCGGTGCCCGGCGGGCCGGTGAAAATCATGTGCTTGCTCGGTTGTGCGACCTTCATGCCGCGCGCCGCGCGAACCCGGGCCATCTGGGTCGCGGCGCGGTATCGCTCGACCTGTTCCTTGACCCGGGTGAGCCCGATCTGCCGCTCCAGCTCGGCTTCCGCCTGCGCGAGCAACTTGTCGCGGCCCGACGTGTCGGCCACGACGGTGTTCGCGTCCCACGGGTCGGTGCGGGCGGAGATCTGTTCGGCGCTGGTCGTCGTCAAGCGGAACGACGGATCCTTCAGCGCGGCAGTTACTTTGGGCTCCGGGTGGGTGGTCTGCAGCCATTCCAGAAGCGCCACCGCCGCTTCCTCGTTCCCTTGGCTGCGGCGCGTCATCGCCAGGTACCAGGCGATGGCCCGGGCGCACGCCTCGCCGGCCGGCGACGCGTTCGCTTCGGTGAGCCGGCGCTCGGCCTCGGTGAACAGGCCGAGGTTGGCCGCGGCGACCCCGTGCGCGACCCCGGCAGCGGCGGCGAGGAACTCGTCCGGCCACCGTCCGGCGCCCCTGACCTCGTCGATCACGTTGGTCCAGCGCTGCGCCTCGCCGTAGATCACCGCCTTGACCCACGACAGGAGGTGCTCGGCGCCGGTGGTCGGGGTGTTGTCGATGGCCTCCATCGCGTCGGCGTAATTGCCCTGCGCCGCCTCGCTCACGGCGAAGCCCATGGTGATCGCCAGGGGCGAGTTGGCCGGGTAGGTGATGTCGCCGTAGAGGCCGCCGATCGGGAGTCGCGCGCCCACGGCGTTCATCGAAATCTGGGCGGACCCGGCCAGCTGGCCGAAATGAGTTCGCGAGTACCAGGCGCGGAACAGCGTCACCCGCTCGGTGTCGCCGCAGCGGATCCGGCCGATCCATGCGTCGCAGGCGGATTCGTCATAGTTGGTGATCTCGGTGAACAGCTCCAGCGCCCGCGCCTCCGACACGGGCAGCATGCCGACCGCACTCTCGAACAGGCCGGTCAGGTGTTCTGTCATTTATCGGTCGCGTATCGGGTGGCGAACACTTCCGCCTGCGCCGCGGCGGCCTGTTCCGGCGTGACCAAACCGATGCCGTTCTCCATGAAGTCGCGCACGACCTCACCGCCGTCGATTCCCATTTCCCGCATGGTTTCCGACAGGGAGTCGTCGCCCAACAGGTAGCTGTGCTGGGCGGCCAAGCCCTTCTGCCGAGCCAGGTCCGCGATGACGAGGATCTCCTCGGCGAGTTCGGCCTCGCTCATGCTGGTCACCTTCGGCGACAACTCGACGCGCTGGGTCCTCCCGTCCATCAACGCCGACACCGACACCGTCTCGGGGGGATTGGTCACCGTGAACTCCTGGGGGGCTTCTTCTTCGCCCTCACCCGCTTCCCGGCCGGTGTCGGTCTGCGACTCGATCGCGGCGAGGTCGGTGTCGAGATCCTCGGGTTCGCTCGGCGCGTAGTCGTGCAACGCGTCGACGGACGACTCCTCGTCGTCCTCTGCAGGTGCTGAGAAGTCCAGTGCGTCCGACTCTTCGAGGACGTCGGAACCGGATTCGGCGGCGGAGAAATCCAGGGCGGCCAGATCATCGCGGTCGTCGTACTGCGGCATGGTTCTCTCTTTCTGAACTGTCAATCGGCTTAGGGCCCGAAGGATGCTTCGATGCGGTCAAACCAGGCGCCCGCGGGTAGGAACTCCAGGAGCCCATCCAGCGCGCGCTGCAGGTTTTCTTGGGTGCCGGGCAGGAAGCTGCCGTACAGCTCACCGCCGACGCGGCGGGGCAGCGACACCAGCCTGCCGTGCACCGAGTCCAGGACACCGGCGGCGACGTCGGTATGCGTGGACGTTCCGCCCGGGTGGCGTTGGCCGGCAACGATCTCCACCCAACCGCTCGGATCGCGGATGATCTCGGCGTAGACCCGGGCCGACGCCGGCGCGGCGCCGTGCTGGCCCAGTTGGGCGGCAGTGGTGCACCCGGCCAACTCGGCCGCGGCACCGGTGAGCGGGTCGACGTTAGCGGGCGCGGACGGGCCGAGCACGGTATTCACCATGCCCGCCAGACCGACCTGCGGGGCCACCCATTGCAGTACCACCAAGTCGCCGTCACGCACGGCGATGACGTGGCGCTCGCCCTTGCGGCACACCGCAAATCGCACCATGACCCCACCGTGATCACGCCGCCACCAGCGGCACTCCAGGCTGCGGTCGGCCCTGCTGAGCGTGTCCACCATCGCCGCCACCGCCGGGTGGGGCTGGCTCTGGTGGTCCAACACCCCCTGCGCGGTGAGGTCGCGCTGCACCTGATCCCACACGAGATCCCGCAACTCCTCTTGAGGGATGTTCGGGCGGATCCCGAGCGCCGTCGGAAAGTCGACCAGGTGCAGTCGGTCGGCGATCACCAAGATGCCGTCGACGGTCACCTCCACCCCGACGACGTCGTCGAGGCCCGCTATGCCGGGAGCGAGGGGACCGGACATGATCAGCTGTCGAGCATCTGCTTGGTGAGGTTGCCGCTAAGCTCTTCGTCGACGCTCTCATACGTTTGCTTGGCGACGCGCAACTTCGCGGCGAGATCCGATGCGTGCTGCCGGATATTCTGGCCCGCGCCGCGGCGCTGCTTTTCGGCGGTGACGAATGCGCTGTTGGACGCCCCGCTGATCACGCCGTGCGTTACCCACACCGCCGTCTCGGTATTGCTCGCGGCCGATGCAGCATCTTCCGCCTTGGCGGCCGCTTGCCCTTGCTTTGTCGCCAATTGTTCGAGATATTTTTCGTCGACATTCAAATTTGCCATGCAAATCTCCTCAACGGGTATTTCTACTCGCTATTGCCTTGACTCGTACCGGTTTTTGCCGCACTCGCGACGGCTAGAGGACCCGCTGCGAGCGGCCCGGTTCCGGTGCCGCTTCGTGGCCGGCCGGTGTGCCGCCGACAGGCGCGCGCTCGGCACCCGGCGCAGCCGGCGCCGCTCCGTCGCCGTTGCCCACCACCGCGGCGTCCGCCGGGGCGGGCTCCTGGGCGGCGTTCTCGACGGGCGGCGTTGCCTGCGGGCGTTGCTGACCGGTCGAGGCGAGTTGTTGCACCTGCCCCATCATCTGGTTGACGAAGTTCATCGGCTGCGAGATTTGCCCCGACGCCTGTGCGAGTTGCCCGGAAGCCTGGGCGACCTGGCTCAGGGTGGGCGCCGGCGCCGTCGCCACCGGGGTGGCGGTTTCGACGGGTGCCGCGCCGTCGCTCTTGAGCGCACCCAGGACGGCGCGTTCCTCCGGCGAATCGCCGGCCGTCGGCGCCAAGCTGGCCAACGAGGCGACCGTCGGTGCGGCGGAGAAGGCCGACAGGCTGGCGGAGATGGCTTTGAAGTCGCCCGTCGTGGTCGCCTCCGCCCCCTTGATTTCTATCCGGGCGAACGAGCTGGTCGGGATCGCCTTCTCGGCGACCGCGCCGTACTCCAGCGCGACCGCGTGGATCTGGCCGGAAAGGGACATCGAGTTGGACAGCGTGAACATCTCGAACGCCAGGACGGTGGCGCATGCCGCGAAGGCGGCGATGATCTGCCACGCCGCCGATATCTCGTGACCGACGACCGGGATCAGGTACAGCGCCAGCGCAATGCCCTGGGCGATGACGAGCCCCAGCAGTGTCACCGCGATGCAGTTGTGCGCCTTGGCGACCTCGGAGCTCTGGTCGGCCATCAGGGTCTGCATCTTCTTGTCCAAGTCCTGCATCGTCTGCACAAGTGCCTGCAGCGCCTTGGTCGCGTCGGCGTAGGCCTTCGCCGCGTCGCCGCTCCAGTCCCGCGAGTCCGGGACGGCTTCGTTGAGATAGAGGTACAGGGTCTCGTACTTGTCGGCGCCGCTGGTGAATGAGGCGCCCTTGTCGGGGGTCCAGAATCCGTTGAGCAGGTCCACCGCCGAGACCGCCACCATCGCGACGTCGATGATCGCCGTCGGTGTCGGCAGCGTCTTCGTGCCCTGGGTTTTCAGCGCGTCCGCGAGGACTTTGATCTGGTTCCTGCCGTACCACATCGCCTTCCCGGCGAGCGCGCCGAGGTTCGCCCCCAGGCCGAGCCAATCCCCCGAATACGCCGCACCCCCGCCGGCCTGTAGCCGGGTGAAGCAGTAGGCCAGATCGTGAATACCTGCAAGACGACTCACGGCGGTGCATCCCTTCGCGCTCGCTGATTGTTGTTGCACTCATGTTCAGGACGGTAGGCTGAGCCTAACGCGCTCCGGCGAGGTGCGGCTGCACGAATATTGCCGGGGCACAAAGGATTCAGCGAACAAACGGTGAACGCCGCAGTAACAGAAAGCGCCGGTCACCGGTGAGGCATGCGCGCCGACTCCGCCGGTGCGGCTGACGGCCCACCGCCCTCGAGCCTTCAGGCCGCCACCGGGCGCGGCCCGCCGAGGTTTCGCTGATCCCTCCCATGTCCTGACCCGAAGGGGCCGGAGCCCAAGACGGGGCGCGGGACGACGGGTCAAATCGACTGCGCTGGTGGCGAATTAGGCCAGATGAGAGCCCGTGCGATTACCCTGGGCGGCGACGTCGGCCTCCGCCCGGCGACGAGCAGGCGTGATCAGCGATCGAGGACCTGCTTGTCGATGTTCTTGCCCGCCTGTTCGTCGGTGCTCGCGTAGACCTTCTTGGCGGTACGCAACTTTTCGGCGAGTTCTGTGGACGCTTTGCTCATGGCTTCGCCCGTGCTCTTGCGCGCCTCCGCGGCCTTGGTGAAAGCGAGGTTCGAGTACCAGCTGACCACGCCGTGGGTGACCCAGACGGCGGTCTCGAGACCAGAGGCCGCCGATGCCGCGGTCCCGGCCTGCGTCGAGGCCTGGTCCTGCGTTGTCGCCAGTTCTTCCAGGTGTCCCGGTGTGACGGTTACATCGGCCACGAGTTCTCTCCTTAATGCCTAGTTCAATGTCTGGTTTTGTGTCTTGCGCACAACGGCTTTCGACGCCTCGCGGCGTCAGACGACGCGCTCGACCGGGCTGGGCTGCTGCATCGGTTCGGCGCCGGCCATGACGGCCTCGACGGGTGCACGTTCGGCACCGGCGGCGCCCGACCCGGCTCCCTCGACCTCGCCCGCGAGCGCGGCGTCGGTGGCGGCCTCTTCGGCGGGCGCGGCGGCACCCTGGCCTTGCTGGGCCATTTGAACCATCTGCTGCACCTGACCCATCGCCTGGTTGACCAGTTGTGCGGGCTGCGACAGTTGCCCGGAGAGTTTCGCGGCTTGACCCGACGTTGCGGACAGCTGGGCCACGTTGGGCATCGTGCCGGTGGGTGCGGGCGGCGTGTCCTTGTCCGGCGCCGCCTCATCCTGCGCCTGCGCCTGGACGGCGCCGTCCCCTGCCGATTCGCTCGCGCTCACCTGCGCGGCCAGGGGCGCGCGTTCGTCCTCAGAACCGTTGGCCGCACCGGTCGACGAGGTGAGGGTCGGCGTGGCGGACAAAGCGGACATGCCCGACATGCTGTCGGAGATGGCGGTGAAGCTGGAGACGGCGGTCTCTCCCGATGTGGCCTTGCCGGCCTTGGCGTCCGAACCCGTTTGCACGGTGCCCGCGGCCAGTTGGGCGTACTGACTTGCCAAAAGCTCCGCCTGTTTGCCATTGGTCACCGATAAATAGGTCAGGCCGCCAAGGAATGCCGTGGCGGCACCGATTCCTAGCGTGGCCACCGTGATGGCGAATGCTTTGGCCGCCACGGGGCCGGTCGGGGCGGGTACCGCAAATGTCATGACCAATTCGATGATCAGGGCGGCCAAAAGTATGTCTTTGAGTATTCCGAAGCCCAACCGTGCGTGGGTGACCCACTCGGCCTGATCACTCACCAGGGCCGCCAACTTGACGTCCAGGCCGGCCATTGTTTGCGCCATGGTTTCCAGTGCCTTGTCCAGCTCGGCATAGGCATCCGACCCGGAACCCTCCCAGTGGTAGTCCGGACGGGCTGACTTCAGTTGTTCGGAGAGGGCGGTGAATTGTTGGGCACCAACTTTGAGGTCGTCGCCCTCGGTTGGCGCCCCGAAGCCAATCGTCAGCTCCATCATCTCGACGATGGTGAGGGTAATGGAGATGATGCTGAGCCCTTGTTGAAACTTTTTCATGCCGTCGGCGCCGCCCATGCGGGCGCCCAGATTCGCGCGCTGAAGGGTGCTCATGCCCGCGACGTGATTCCGCACTCCGCGCTGAACGCCAACCATCACGATGGAGCCCAAATCCGCGCCACCGCCGGTTCCCATGCTCGCAATGTATTCAGCGCTCATTCCGGAGGTGCCGGTGACGCCGAGGCCGGCGGCTTGCTGACCTAGCCCGGTCAACGAGCCGATGATCCTGGCGGCTTGGACAAATACAGACATCTGAGTCCTCCGTATGAAGCGATATTGCGCGTCGAGCCGGCGCTGTGCGATTTAACCGCCCATTTAGCGTAACCCGCTCCGCGCGGGGTCCGTGCACGAATTTTCGGGATAGCCAACGGCTTCCATCGAGGGGTTTTACCGAGTCAGTGAATGTGGCCGATGAGCGTTTCAATCGCATCGGCGACTGCGGCGGGCACCGCTTCGTCGGCTTCGGCGCGCGCGATCATTTCTTCCGTCACGCCGGCAGCTTCCGCGGTTTCCGCGGGCGAGAGGTTGGCGCGGCGCCGGGCGGCGTACAGGCGTTGCGCCAGCGGCGCGCCCGGAGCGCTCGCCCCGAGCGTCATCAGTTCGTCGTAGTGGCGGCGGACCGTGCCCAACGCTTTGATCAGTTCGGGGGTGATCCGGCTGATGCGGGTGGCCCGCACGGCGATCGCCTCGAGCTGGCGGAGGTCGGCGAGGATTGGCGTCGCCCGCTCGGTGAACTCGGGGTCGCCGGTCGGCGGTAGGGCGGCGATCGCCAGGACGCAGCCGTCCACGGCCGCGACGATCGCCTGCGCGATCAACGAGGTCGGCGCGTCGGAATGCGATGCGCCCGCGGGCGGCGCCGCGGCGTCGGACGTGGCCGCCTCCGTGGTGAGTTCGCCGTCGTCCGGCTGCCCGCGCCGGAGCCGCGCGATGGTCCCGGCGGGCCATTGGAGCACTTGCTCGAGCTTGGCCTGGGTCCGCTCGCGCGGCCAACTGCGGCCTTTCTCGAATGCGATGAGTGCGCCGGCGTTGATGATCCCGTCGGCCGCCAGGCTGCGTTGGCTGATCCCCAGTTCACGACGTCGCGCGGCGGCCGCCGCACCCGCGCGCGCCATGCCCGGATCCGGTTCGCCGGCATCGGCAGCCTGGCCGTCGGGGCGCCCATCGGCACTGGGGGGTTTGACGACCTCGAACGTCAGCACCTCCCCGGCGGGATCACCGAGCCGGACCGTTGTCCTGTCGGTGACCGTCACGGAGCTCGTCCGTCGGCCGTCGACGAACATGCCGTTCGGACCCTCATCGACAATCCGCCACGAACCGTCGACGGGTTCAGCGTGAAAGCGCTCCGCGGAGAAAGAAAGGTGTTCGATCCGCACGTCGGCCCGCGCGTCCCGGCCGATGGTCACCACACCCGTCCCGGGCTCGATCGCATGGGAGGTATCGCCGCTGCGCACGACCAGCAGAGGGGGCTCGGCAGTCGACTCGGCGCTTGGCATCTGCGGTGATTTCCTCGCTCAAGGACGGCGTGGCGGGCCTTCCGCCTCGATCAGTCTAACCGTCGCGCCGCTCCGATTTCTATCGTGTGACGCTACGTTTCAAATCACAGTCGGGGGGCCGCACCGTGGTAACGCGACGCCTAGACCACCGCGTAGGGCCGGTTGCCCGGCCGCCGGCCCGTGTCCGTCCGGCCGTCACCAGGCCCGGCGCTACGGTTTCATGGCTCTGAAACTCCACCTTGGGGCCCGGTTCGGCGGTCCGCACACCCAGCGCTACGGTTACTTACCCGTCCACCGGGCTGGCCCGCCACACGGACAAAAAGCCTGCTCACTGAGGTGATAGGCGCCGATGCGGATCCGTCGCGCCGACCATTGATCCGCCGAGGGGCGCGGCACCCGATGCGATACCGAAATTAAACCGTTGCATCGCAGCGGTTAGTGCTATACCGTTGCGTGACATACCAGCACAACGCAATGCTTCTGGAGGAACGAGCGACATGACCGCGATACCTTTGTTCAACATCCCGCTCGGCGCCTGCACGCAGGACCCCGACCGCTGGACCACCGCCCCCGACGCCGAGGCGATCGCCCTGTGCCGGGCGTGCCCGCGCCGCTGGATGTGCGCGCGGGATGCCGTGGAGTCGGCCGGCGCGGAAGGTTTGTGGGCTGGAGTGGTGATCCCCGAAGGCGGCCGCCCGCGTGCATTCGCATTGCGCCAACTTCGGTCCCTGGCCGAGCGCAACGGATACCCGGTGCGCGAGACCGCGAAGTCGGCCTAGCCCCGGCCCATGGCCGCCGATTGTGAACCCGCGGCAACCGGTGGTGGCCGAAACCGCTGCGGCGCTTTCTCTTTGGGGCGACCGAGCAGGCCGCCGTCAAGCCGGCTCGAAGCGGAAGACGGCCAGCCGCCCCGCCAGTGCTTCGAATTCGTCGGCCGTTCCATCACGCACCATCCCGGACCGTTTGGCGAACGCCACCCCGACGGGGACTTTGGCGGCGAATTCCCGCAGCACCGGCCGGGCTTCGCCGGCGGAGAGTTCGACGATCCGGACTTCCTGTGACCGCCGTCCGCGGCTGAGCATGCCGGTGCCCGCCGCCCGGGCGTTCGCCGCCCAGTCGGCGCCGGGATAGCCCGCCACGACGTACATGCCGCCCTCGAATTCGAACGGCGTCATCGGGGTGCTGCGGGGCCGGCCCGACTTGCGGCCGGGCACCGTCAACACCATCGCCGGGCCGGTGGGAATCCCGAGCCGTTGGACCGCCATCATCACCCTGTTCATGGGTTTGAGGTAGCGCGGCGGATGCGGTTGTGACATGTCGTTCTCCTTAGCTATTTCGCACCGGCGAAAACGGCTCGGTGCTCGGTGACCCACTGGGCGAACGGCCGCGCCGGCCGCCCGAGGACCTTCTCCACGTCGTGGGTGATGAGTGCCGGTGCATCGAGCGTCATGGCCAGCATGGCGATGTAGGCATCGGCGAAGCCCGCGGTGAAGCCCAACCGCAGAAACCGCTCGCGCACCGCGCTAGTCGGAATCTCCCGATATTGCAGCGGGCGGCCCAGCACGTCGCCGATGACCTCGACGAGCTCCGCGTTGGTGAACGCCTGGGGACCGGTCAGCGGGATCCGCTGGCCGACAAGCTCATCGGTGAGCAACGCCCGCGCCGCGACCTCCGCGATGTCGGTCTCGACGATCGGCGCCGTCGACGCCGCGGCGTATGGTCCGAAAATCACATCGCCCGCGCGGATCTGCGGTGACCACATGCCGGCGAAGTTCGTCGCGAAGACGGTGGGCCGCAGGCTCACCCACGCCAAACCGGAGTCGACGGCGAGCTGTTCGACCTCCTTGTTGCGGTCCCCCCGGAAGCGGGAGGGCTGGCGGGCGAAGTCGTCGTCGGCGTTGATCGCCGAGAGCGCGACCAGTTTGGTGACCCCGGCGCGCACGCACTGGGCCACCACGGCTTCCAGGTCGGCACCCAGCGCCCGGGAGTTGAGGAACACCGCCGACGCGCCCGGCAGCGCCTCGACCGCCGAGCGTGTGAGTTCGACGCCGGGCGGAAGCCCGGCGGTCTCCGGCGTGCGGGTCACCGCCCGTACGGACGCTCCCGCGCCGGCGAGCGCGCCGACGAGAGGGCGCCCGACGTTGCCGGTCGCCCCGGTTACCACGATGGTCATGGCATGACTCCTTTCGGAATTTTCTGTGCTACTCCAAGGACGGGGCGAAAGGTGGAAAAGTTACCCGCGAGAACCCGTAACTTTTTGCCGCAGCGAATCGTCGAAGAGTCATGAACCAGTCGCAGTCAGCGGGCGACCAGGTCGCCGAGGCCTGGCGTCGTCACCGCCCGTATCTGGTCAACCTCGCCTACCAGATGCTTGGGGACGTCGGTGACGCGGAAGACGTTGTGCAGGAAGCCTTCCTGCGCCTCTCACGGACCGAGGTCGGCGAGGTCGAGGACGTCCGAGGCTGGTTGACGGTGGTCGCAAGCCGGCTCTGCCTCGACCAGGTGCGCTCGGCCCGCGCCCGTTACGAGCGTCCGGGCGAGGTCCAAGAGCTACCCGCGCCGCACCGCTGTGACCCGGCGGACCGGATCACCCTCGACGACGAGATCCGCTCCGCATTGCTGGAGGTCTTGCGCAGGCTCAGTCCCGCGGAACGGGTCGCCTTCGTACTGCACGACGTGTTCGGCGTCCCCTTCGACTCGATCTCGGAAACGGTGGGCCGCCCGGTCGGCACCTGCCGTCAGCTGGCACGGCGCGCGCGGGCCAAATTCCTTGCCGCGCAACCCAAAACCAACG
>NZ_LZJM01000001.1:0-565 GCF_001667665.1 Mycobacterium sp. E342 | reverse complement strand
CGGATCCTGCACAAAGTATTCCGATTCTCCCGGGTCTATCGGGGTATCTTCTCCGACATCTTGTCCAGAATTGTCGCGGTGGCCGGAGCGCCATTGCCGTATTGGCACACCTGCGCAGTGATGATCACATTGTTCTTCGCGCGCGCCACGTTGGGGCAGATCCAACCGGTGGGCTTCCCGTCCTGCAGTTCCGTTCCCGTCCACCGCACTCCCGTATCGGTCGCGTCGGTCTTCTGGAATCTCCATCGATATTTGCCGCTCAGGTGGATGACGGCATTGCTGCAGGCGTCGAGACGCTTGGCAAAAGCGTTGCCAAGCAACACCGTCGCTGCTTTGGAATCGACGACCGTCGCAACGGCTTGACGGACCGCATGCTCGTACGTGTCCTTGTCCTCTTTGTAGAGATTGCTCCGCCACGCGGTGTAAGCCACCCCCACCGAGTACGTGTCTGGCGCGATCAGCGGTTCGCACTCGGGGTCACCCTCGTCGGCGAAGGCGGCCACGGGCGGGGAGGTCGCGCCGGGCGGAGGTTTGGACGCCCAGTTGAGTTTCGCACCGACAATGT